>JAFAVH010000398.1 GCA_019242655.1 Methylobacteriaceae bacterium | reverse complement strand
TTGCCGGAGCCGGCGGGGAGCACCGGGTTACCGCACACCCCGGCAGCGCGATCCTCATCGCAGTGAGCGACGGCAAACGGTTCGTCACCGGTGGTGACGACGGCCGCGTGGTCGCGACCGATGCCGACGGCCGTGCGCAAGAGGTCGCCGACGAGAAGGGCAAATGGATCGACGCACTGGCGCTGGCGCGGGACGGCGCGCTTGCGTGGTCGGTTGGCCGCATCGTGCGCGCGCGCGACAACAAAGGCGGCGTCAAATCCTTCGAGGCACCCTCGAGCGTCCGTGGTCTTGCCTTCCTGCCGAAAGGCTATCGGCTTGCGGTCGCGCATTACAATGGCGTCTCCCTCTGGTTCCCGAATGCGGCCGCGACGCCGGAAAGGCTCGAATGGAAAGGCTCGCATCTGGACGTGACGGTCTCTCCTGACGGGCGCTTCGTGCTGACCACCATGCAGGAGAACACGCTGCACGGATGGCGTCTTGCCGATGCGAAGCACATGCGCATGTCGGGATATCCCGGGAAGACGCGCTCGCTCTCGTGGTCGAGCGACGGCCATCGGCTTGCCACGTCGGGCGCGCAAGCCTGCATCGTCTGGCCTTTCGCGACACGCGACGGGCCGATGGGCCGCTCGCCGCGCGAATGCGGCGTGCGCAACGCCAAAGTCTCGCGCGTCGCCTTTCATCCGCAAGTGCCGATCCTCGCGATCGGCTACGAAGACGGCTGGGTGCTGCTCGCCAGGCTGCAAGACGAGGCCGAAGTGCTGGTGCGCGGACCGCGGCCTGGCGAGGACACGTCGGCAATCACGGCTTTGGCATGGGATGCGAAAGGCAAGCAGCTGTTATTCGGGAGCGCATCGGGTTCGGCCGGATTGGTGGATTTGCCTTAGTGAACTCGCAGGCAGGTGCGCGGATTAACTCGGCGCGACCGCAGAGGACCCGCATCCAATGTTTTTCCGCCGCATCGCCGCGCTGATCGGCCTGTTCTTTGCGATCGTTGCGTCGCAAGTGCCGGAATATGCGCAGCAATATCGCCAGCGGCTCGGCGGCGCCATCGATGAGCTGAACGCGATTATCGCAGGCTACGATGCGAATGCCGCGCAATCAGGCAGAACACGGGAAGATGCCATTTCAGGGATGCAGAAATCGGAGGATCGGTTCGCGCAGCTGAGCGGCGATCAGATGCGCGACACGATCGTCCGACGTGACCGCCTGCAAAACCAAGCCGAAAATTTTGCCAAAGCCGGGCCCGTCGGACGGATGTTCGTGCTCGCCAAGGATTTCGATCCGGGGATCGCGCAGCGCGCGTATCAGGCCTACGAGCCGGCCGTGCCGACGACGGCGGAGGGCTTCGTCACCGCGGTCGTCGGGTTCTTCATAGGCGGCGGCTTGCTGCATCTCATCGCCTGGCCGTTTCGCCGCCGCAGGCTTCGCGGCGAGCCCGTCCGCGCTTGAGACAAGACGCGCAACCAACTCACGCTTCCGCTCGTTGATGCCTTAAGCACGGCCGCGCCGCAGATTGCTGGCGAGAATGCCGCGCATAGGGAGACGCCGCCATGACGATGGCTGCAAACGTGAGCGCCGACAGCGCGCTCGGCCAGCGCACGATCAGCACGATCACCTGGCGGCTGATGCCGCTCCTCATGCTGCTCTATCTCGTCGCTTACATTGACCGGCAGAACGTTTCTTACGCCAAGCTGCAAATGGTCGGCGATCTCGGCCTGAGCGAGACCGCCTACGGCCTCGGCGCCTCGCTCTTCTTCATAGGCTATTTCCTGTTCGAGGTGCCCTCGAACGTCATTCTCGAGCGCGTCGGCGCGCGCGTCTGGTTCGCGCGCATCATGCTGAGCTGGGGCATCGTTACGCTGCTCCTCGCCTTCACCAAAAACGCGACGATGTTCTACATCCTGCGTTTCGCGCTCGGCGCGTGCGAAGCAGGCTTCTTCCCCGGCGTTCTATTCGCGCTGACCCTGTGGTTCCCGCAGGAGCATCGCGGCCGCATGATCGGCTGGTTCATGATCGCGAGCGCGATCGCCAACGCAGTCGGCGCAGCGATCGGCGGCATGTTGCTCGATCTCGACGGCGCACTCGGCTTCAAAGGCTGGCAATGGGTGTTTCTCGCCACCGGGGTGCCGGCGGTGGTGCTTGCCGGGGTGGTCTTCATGATCCTGCCGGAGGGCCCGCACAAAGCTGCGTGGCTCGATCAGAGCGGCCGCGATTGGCTGACCGACACGCTGACGCGTGAACGCGAAGGCACGGTACATACGGAACACGCCAATCCGTTCCGCGCGCTGCTCGACAAGCGCGTGATCCTTCTCGCACTGCTTTACGTGGGCTTCCCGCTTGCCGCCTATGGCCTGAGCTACTGGCTGCCGACGGTCGTCAAAGGTTTCGGCGTGTCGAATACGACGAATGGACTGATCAACATCATTCCGTGGATTTGTGTCGCGTTTGCCTTGTGGTGGGTGCCACGTCACGCCGCCGAGCAGCGCGAGACGACGTGGCACATCGTCATTCCCGCGCTGATCGGCGCCGCGTGCCTGATCCTCAGCGTCATCATTCCCGGCAATGCGATCAAGTTCGCTCTTCTATGCATCGCGGCGGCAGGCATTTTCTCCGGCCAACCGGTTTTCTGGAGCCTGCCGCCGACCTTTCTCAAGGGCGCGACCGCCGCCGCCGGAATCGCCGCGATCAACTCGGTCGGCAATCTCGGCGGCTTTGTCGCGCAGAATGTCGTGCCGATGATCAAGGACGCGAGCGGCAGCGATCTCACGCCGATGCTGTTCCTGGCGATCTGCCTCACGGTCGCGGCGTTGATGGTCTTCGTGGTGCAGCGGCTCCTCGCGCAGAGCCGCACGGCGCCGATGCAGGCGCGCGTGCCGGCGGAGTAGCGCTAGCCCTTTGCTTTCGCCAAGAACGCACTGAAGGCAGCCTTGGCTTCCGGCGACTCGAGGGCGGCGGCGAATTCCTTGCTCTCGGCCGCTATTTGCGCACGGATCGCTTGCCGATCGCCGCGCATCAGCCGGCGCGTCGCGGCGAGCGCCTGTTTCGGTTTTGCGGCGAGACGCATCGCAGCATCAAGCGCGACTTCGATCAACTCGCCGGGCGGAACAACTTTGTTTACGACGCCGACGCGGTAAGCTTCCTCGGCATCGAAGGCCTCGCCGAGCAACAACCATTCCGAGGCTTTCGCCATGCCGACGCGCAGCGGCACCATCAGCGATGCTGCCGCTTCCGGTACCAAGCCAAGATCGATGAACGGCATGCGAAATTTCGCCGACGGCGCGGCGTAGACGAGATCGCAATGGAAGAGCATCGTCGTGCCGACGCCAACCGCATTGCCCTCGACCGCGGCGACAATCGGCGTATCGCAAAGCGCGATCGCCGTGATGAAGCGGAGCGCCGGCGAGCCGTGCGCGTCGCGCGTGCCGGCGAGGAAGTCGCCGATATCGTTGCCGGCGGTGAACACGCCGTCGCTGCCCGTGAGCAACAAGGCGCGAATGTCATCATCGCGGTCGGCGAGCTCAAGCGCATCTTGCATCGCTTTGTACATCGCGCCGGTCAGCGCGTTCTTTTTCGCCGGCCGGTTCATCGCAATGCGCAGAATGTTACCGTCGCGGGTAACGACAACGTCGCTGGTCATTATCTCAGCTCGCCAGCGCCAGTTCGGCCGCGTGCACCGAGGCTGCGCCTTCCGTGACCGCGCGTTCGAGGCCGCCGGCACCGGTCGCGATATTCTCGGCAAAGAAGCGCGCAATTGCGACGCGCCCGGCATGTGCGGGATCGCTCTCGCCGTTCACCCGCGCGCGGTGCGCGGCCATCGCGAGCTCGGCAAGAGCCGTGCCGCCGCGTGCATAGCCGAAAAGCCTGAGATATGGCGCAGCGCCGGCAAGCGCATCGGCCGGCGCCGCGCCGATCGCCTCCAACATGTAATCGGTCGCGCGCGCAAACGAGTCGACCGCGCCTGACAACGTCGAGTGCATCTGCCCGAAATCCGGCGTGTTGGCCTCGCGCAATTTGGCGAGCGTCTCGCGCATGTCGGCGATCTCGCGGCGCACCGCATCGCCGCCGGAAAGCGGCACTTTGCGCTGCACGAGGTCGATCGCCTGGATGCCATTCGTGCCTTCGTAGATGCCGCCGATGCGGATGTCCCGCATGAATTGCGCGGCGCCCGTCTCCTCGACGAAGCCCATGCCGCCATGCACTTGCACGCCGATCGAGGCGACCTCGTTGCCGATGTCGGTCGAATACGCTTTGGACAGCGGCGTCAGCAAACCGGCGCGTTCGCCCGCCTGCTTGCGCAGCGTCGCATCGCTCTCGCGGCGCGAAAGATCGATCGCAGCGGCGTTCATGTAGCAGATGGCGCGCGCGGCAGCCGTCTGCGCCTTCATCGTCATCAGCATGCGCTGCACGTCGGGATGCACGACGATCGGGCTCATCCCACTCCCATTCGCACTTGGCGCTTTGCCCTGCCGCCGCTCGCGCGCATAAGCCAGCGCGTGCTGCGTCGCACGCTCGGCGATGGCGACACCCTGAATGCCGACCGAAAGGCGCGCATTGTTCATCATCGTGAACATGCAATTCAGTCCGCGATTTTCTTGCCCGACCAGCCAGCCGATGGCGCCGCCCTCGTCGCCAAACACCATCGTGCAGGTGGGCGAGCCGTGCACGCCGAGCTTGTGCTCGATGCCGGCGCAGCGCACGTCATTACGCTTGCCGGGTACGCCGTTTGCGTCGAGCAAGAACTTCGGCACGAGGAACAGCGAAATGCCACGCGTGCCTGGCGGCGCGTCAGGCAGACGCGCCAGCACGAGATGGATGATGTTGTCAGTGAGATCGTGCTCGCCGTAAGTGATGAAGATCTTTTGACCGAAAATCTTGTACGTGCTGTCACCGGCAGGTTCGGCGCGCGTGCGCACCGCATTCAAATCGGAACCGGCCTGCGGCTCGGTCAGGTTCATCGTGCCGGTCCATTGCCCCGACACCATCTTGTCGAGATAGAGCGCCTTCAGTTCATCGCTCGCATGCGCCTCGACCGCCTCGACCGCGCCGAAATTGAGCAGCGGACACAACGCAAACGCCATGTTCGCGCTCGTCCAGATTTCCGTGCAGGCGACGCCGAGCAATGTCGGCAAGCCCATGCCGCCGTGCGTTTCGCTTGCGGTGACGCCATTCCAGCCGCCCTCGCTCCATTGCCTGTAGGCTTCGCGCCAGCCCGGCGTCGTGGTGACCACGCCGTCCTTGAGCTTCGCGCCCTGCAGGTCGCCTGTGCGGTTCAGCGGCGCTAGCACGCCTTCGGCGAGTTTCGCCGCCTCTTCGAGCGTCGCGGCCGCAACGCCATCGCCGAGCTCGGCATAAAGTCCGCTTTCGAATCCGGCAGCGAGCCCGGCCGCGTGATCCATCGTGAAAAGCATGTCGGCGACGGGGACGCGATAGGTCATCGATGTTCCTCCCACACCAGCGGGTTGACCTTGGCGGGGTCAAGCGCAACACCGGCGCAATGCATTGGCTTTACTCGATGAACCAATTCGCCGGGTGGGTGTCAAAATGAATTTCACCGGCACGGCGCGCGCGCAATGCCGGGAGGCAGACGCCGCCGCAATGGCCGAGGCCGCGCGGCTTTTGCGCGAGGGCGGCCTCGTCGCCTTCCCGACGGAGACGGTCTACGGACTTGGCGCCGATGCGGCCAACGCCGCTGCAATCGCCAGGCTCTACGCGGCGAAGGAACGCCCGTCCTTCAATCCGCTCATCGCGCATGTCGCCGATGCCGACGCTGCGATGCGCGAAGGGGTCTTCCCGCCCGCCGCGCAGAAGCTTGCGGCGCGCTTCTGGCCGGGGCCGCTGACGCTCGTCGTGCCGGTTGCGGAGACAAGCCGCATCAGCGATCTCGCGCGCGCCGGCCTGCGCACGGTCGGATTGCGCGTGCCAGCGCATCCGATCGCGCACGCCCTGCTCCGGGACGTCGGCCGGCCGATTGCCGCGCCGTCGGCGAACCGTTCGGGCCATGTCAGTCCGGTCAGCGCCGAGCATGTGCTCGCGGATCTCGCGGACAAAATCGATCTCGCGCTCGATGGCGGCTCGAGCACTGTCGGCATCGAATCGACGATCGTTGCCTGCATCGACGCGCGCCCACGTTTGCTGCGCCCGGGCGGGATTGCGCGCGAAACGATCGAAGACGTGCTCGGCGAGAAGCTCGTGACGGTCGAGGGCCGCGCTTCCGGCGATCCGATTGCGCCGGGGATGCTGCGCTCACATTATGCGCCGCGTGCCGCATTGCGGCTCGACGCGACCGCGATGCAAGCGGGCGAAGCGGGCCTCGATTTCGGCGGCCGTTTTGCGCTCGCTAAAAACGTGCTCGATCTCTCGCCGCGCGCGGATACGGTTGAGGCAGCCGCAAATCTTTATTCTTACCTGCGAGAGCTCGATGCGAGCGGCGCAGTCACGATTGCCGTTGCGCCGATCCCGGCAGAGGGATTGGGCGAAGCGATCCGCGACAGGCTGAAGCGCGCCGCGCAACCGAAGTAATGGCCAGACGCGATTCTGATTGCAATGGCCGAGACGGGGATGACAATATCGCATCCCTGTCGCGTCGATGACGTTGATGGGCGACTTATTTAAATGTTTAGCGGGGACGCAATGCGATCCTACTTTGCCGGGCTTCTTACATTTATAGTCTGTGTTTTTCTTGTGTGGCTGATCAATAGGACTTTGATCATATCCAATTCCAACATCGCGTTTTTTTCGACCTTGCTGATCATTGTAATGTCGCTTGTTCTGATCGGTGTTGTGACCAACGGGCGGCCCGACGGCATTTTGATCGACAGTCGAAACCGCGTCAGCCTTTCAAAATTTCAAGCGACATTGTGGACGATCCTGGTAATCGCCGCGATTGTCTGTGTAGCCTCGCATAACCTAACGCTAAATGGCGAGCTCCTGCCTCTGGACTTCGATATACCGACCCCTCTTCTTGCGGCCACGGGAATTTCGGCTACATCCCTCGTGGCAGCGCCAGTCTGTCTCAGCTTCAAGGCGCGCGCCAACCCGACTCCTGAAAACGTCGCGAAGGCGGCGGCCGACCTTGCCGCGGTGGGCGCAGTTCCTCGATTCGCCGGAAAACTCTTCGGCCGCGCTGACCCGGCGTCGGCATCTTGGGCCGACATGATCCGCGGCGAAGAGTTGGGAACCGAAACGACACCCGACCTCGCCAAGATCCAGCAGCTTTACTTCTCGCTTCTTCTGATCGGAATCTACGGCATCGCCGTGCTGCACGTGCTGTCCGGCACGGCAGCCAAAATCCCGGGACTTCCGGAGTTGAACGAAAAACTCGTGTGGCTCATGGGCGTGAGCCACGCGTCCTATCTGGCGTATAAGGCGGCCCCACAAACGGCCAACGGATGAGCGAGACGCGTCGTGCCGCGCGGTAGTCGTCTTGCGCGAGATTGCCGCTCGCTGAGCGTCGAGGGGCTCAACTTGTAAATATCAAGCAGGTCGTTGTCCCGTGCGCCAGCAACCGCCCCTCACAGTCTGTAATCCTGCCTTCAGCCGTGCCGATGCGGCGACCGCGACTCAATACGACTCCTTCTGCCGTTATCCGGCCTGTCTCGACGGTGATTGGCCTTACCAAAGAAATCTTGAACTCCAGCGTCGTTTGCGTCGTCCCCTTTTCCAAGGTCGATTGGACGGCGAGCCCCATACAGCTGTCGAGCAACGTTGCGGAATAACCGCCGTGTATCGTCCCGGCCGGATTCAAATGCGCGTAATTTGGTTCGGCGAGGATGACAACGCGCCCTTCCGACGCTTCATTGACATGATATCGCAAGATTTCGGCAATTGTGTTCAGCGGCAAGCTTCCGTCCGCAAGGCCCCGCACAAACTCAAGACCACTCATTTGCTTGCGCCTTTCGGGCGCAACTGTTCCGTAAGTCCGCCGCGGCTTGTTGGCAGGCATCGGATCCCCTCGTGATGTTTCCGATCCAAGTAAATGCCTCTATGCCGACCGCACTCCGTTTCTTGCGATCATCATTCCACCCGCGTCCCGCGGGAAAGCTTCGAAGGGGCAA
>JAFAVH010000434.1 GCA_019242655.1 Methylobacteriaceae bacterium | reverse complement strand
GCGCGCTCGGCCTGATGTGAAATCAAAAGGCGCCACTTCTCCGGACGCATAAAGCGAAGCGGAATGCGATCCGGGGTCCAGGGCAGACGCACATTACTTTGCAGCATTTGCTCTGGATCCTGGATGCCGCATTCGAAGTCGGGTGTTCCCGACTTCGACATTCCGAGGCTGACCTCGCAAACATGCAAGGTCAGAATGGCTCTGGGAATGTCGCCGTCACTGCTACTTCGCACGCAGCTGCGCCAACGCACTGACCCAGTTTTCCAAATGAAAGGTTCGTGAAATCCTGCCGTCCCTGATTGTCTGAATATCGATTGCCATGATCTTGAAGCTCTTGCCCGTGTGAGGCGCGCCGAAGAGCTCGCCGCTCGGCGTGCCTGAAACTTCTCCTCGCACGATGATGCGATCTCCCGCGACCAAGACCTCCTTGATGTCGAAGGTCATGTCCGGGATCGATTTGGCGAAGTTTCCGACAACCTTGATCGACGTGTCGCGGCCCCAGCATTCAGCCGGCAGAACGCCTGAGCAGGACTGGTAATCGGGCGTCGTCACCCGCTCCTGAATTTCCTTCACATCGCCGCGTGTCGCGACATTGAATTGGCTATACCAGTCGGCAATCGCCGCGCGAGCTTCTGTTTCGGTCAGGGCCTGAGATGCCGTGGGCGAGCAGGCAAGAAGGCAAGCCGCCATTGACACTATCGCGCGCTTCATCGGGAGGCTCCAATTCTAAGTATGTTAACCGACATATTATGACGGTCGCCATACAGATTGGCAAGTGCTATTTGCGGATGTCATGGAAAAGGGTGCAGGGACGCGCGAGAAGACTTTGGCGGCGGCCGCCAAGCTGTTTCGCGAGCACGGCTACGAAGGCACCGCCCTGCACGATATTCTCGACGCGGCGAAGACCCCCCGCGGCTCCCTGTATTTCCATTTTCCGCGTGGCAAGGAGGAGATCGGCGAAGCGGCACTGACGCTTGCCGCCAATGCTGTGCGCGATGCGATCGCGGGCGCCGCTGCGACGTCGAAGAATGGCGAGACCTTTCTGATCCGCATCGCGCGTGGAATGGCGGCGGACCTGGAGCGCTCCGATTACAAGCAGGGCTGCCCGATCGCCACCACGGCATTGGAAACGGCGGCGCGATCGCAGGCACTTGGGGCGACCGCTCGCACCGCGTTTCAAGGCTGGGAAGAGGAGATCAAAGCCGGACTGGAAAAGTTCGGCTTCAGCACGCGCGACGCGGATTTCATTGCAACTGCCGCCTTAAGCCAGCTCGAAGGCGCACTCTTGTTGGCGCGCACCTACCGCAATCTCGAACCGATGCGCCGTGCCGAAAACGCGCTGAAAGTATTGCTTAGCGCGGGAAAGCCAAAGTGAAACTCACGTTGCGAACTCCGCGCGTATCGCAGCGGAATGCTCGCCGATCGCCGGAACGGGGCCGAGCGAAGACGGAGGCGCGCCACTGATCGGCCCCGGCGCGGGATAGCGCACGACGCCGTTCGGCGTGCCGACTTCAACGCGGCGCAAATGCGGATGGCGCGAGAGATCATCGACATTGTTGACGAGCGCAAAGGCGATTTCCGCCTTGTCCAATCGCGCGACGAGTTCGTCCGTTGCCATTGCACCGAACGCGCGCGCAACGATACCGTCCATGGCGGGCCGGTTGCGCACGCGCACAACATTGGTGGCGTAACGCGGATCGGTGCCGAGCGCCGCGTCGCCGAGCACCTGCGCAGCAAGGATGCGCCACTCGCGGTCGTTTTGAATCGAAATGAGCACGTCGGTTCCGTCGCGGCTCTTGAACGCGCTGTAAGGCGCGACCGAGGGATGCGCGAGGCCGAGACGCTGCGGCGGATCGCCGGCTTCCGCATTGAGGAGCGGCACCGTCATCCATTCCGCCATCACGTCGAACATGGAGACGCGGATGTCGGCGCCTTTGCCGGTGCGTCCGCGCGCGATCAAAGCTTCGAGGATGGCTGCGTGCGCCGTTGCGCCGGTCGCGATGTCGACAACGGAGAGACCGACGCGCCCCGGTCCTTCCGGACGCCCTGTCACCGATGCTAGCCCGCATTCCGCCTGGATCAAAAGATCGTAGGCCTTACGCTGCGCCAGCGGGCCGCTGTCGCCATAACCGGTGATCGAGCACGCGATCAAAGCCGGATGCGACGCGCAGAGCGACTTCACCGATAAACCGAGCCGCGCCATCGCGCCCGGCTTCAAATTTTGCACCAGCACGTCGGCGCGCGCGATCATGCGCCGGAATAGGTTCTTGTCGTCATCGTGCGTAAGATCGAGCACGAGCGACTGCTTGCCGCGATTGAGCCAGACGAAATACGAGCTCTGGCCGGCGGCCGCAGTGTCGTAGCCGCGCGCGAAATCGCCTTCCGGCCGCTCGATCTTGATGATGCGCGCGCCGGCGTCGGCCAGTCGCGACGTGCAGAACGGCGCAGCGACGGCCTGCTCGACCGAAACAACGAGGATGCCTTCAAGCGCGCCGCTCATCGTGTACCATACATTCTGTCGCCGGCATCGCCGAGACCGGGAACGATATAGCCGTGGTCGTCGAGCTTCTCGTCGATCGACGCCGTCCAGATCGAGACGTCGGGATGTTCGCCGCGCAGTTTGGCGATTCCTTCCGGCGCCGCAAGCAGGCAAACGAAGCGAATGTCCCTAGCGCCGCGCTCCTTCAGCCGCTCGACCGCGGCGGTGGCGGAATTTGCCGTCGCCAGCATCGGGTCGGTGACGATGACGAGGCGATCGGCGAGATCGTGCGGCGCCTTAAAATAATATTCGACGGCGACCAGGGTCGCGGGATCGCGATAGAGGCCAACATGCGCGACGCGGGCCGATGGCACGAGTTCGAGCATGCCGTCGAGAAAGCCGACACCGGCGCGCAGGATCGGCGCGAGCACGAGTTTCTTGCCGGCGAGAATCGGCGCCTGCATCTTGGTGAGCGGCGTCTCGATTTCCGTCATTTCCGTCGGCAGATCGCGCGTGACCTCGTAGCAAAGCAGCATGCCGATCTCGTTCAGCAATTGCCGGAAGCCTTTGGTCGAGCGGCCGGCCTCGCGCATCAGCGTGAGCTTGTGCTGCACCAGGGGATGATCGACGAGAAAAACACCTTCCAAAGCTTGCCCCCTCAAAACACCGTGCCGTCGCTTTCAATTTTCACCGGCGGCGAGCCGTCGGCGCGTTTTCGCCGCGCGATGCGCCGGCCCGCCGCCCATGTGCCGCCTTCGAGCACGCGAGCCAGCGGCAGCCGCGATGCATCGAGCTCGAGCCGGGTGCGCACGCGCGCGGCGATATCATCGAGCAGAGCGACTGTAAGCGCGCGCCATT
>JAFAVH010000428.1 GCA_019242655.1 Methylobacteriaceae bacterium | reverse complement strand
GCTGCGGATCCGGGTTCGGCGCTCACCCCCGTGCCGGCGGCCCCGCAGCAATGAGCAATCGTCGCGCGCTCACGATCTGGATTCCTGCTACGATCGGCGCTGTCGCGCTGCATCTTGCTTGCGTTGGGCTCGTCTACGCCAATCTTCCGCAGGACGAGGCCGACGACCTCGGCGCGCCTGCATTTGAAGTCGGCCTCGACCTGCTATCGCCGCGCGTGGAGCAGACGGATTTGCCGCCGGGACCGGAATCCGATGCTTCCGCCGCGTCACCGGCGCAGGTCGAGCAAAAGCAAAAGGTCGAGGAAACCGCGCTGCCGCAGGAAAAGCCGGTCGAGAGCGAAGAGCCCGATCGCGTCGTCGCCGAAACCGCGCCGAAAAAGCCGACCGAAGAAGAACAGCAGGTCGCAGCAGTCGAGACGAATGCCTCTGCCGAGTCGGCCCCAACGGAAGCAACCGCTCCCCCGCCGATCGAGAACGCGCGCGAGGCGCCCGTTGCTGCCGCACCGGCTCAAGGAACGGGCGCCAGCGCGCAACGCGTCCGCACGACATGGCAGAAGCAGCTGATGGCGCATCTCGAGCGCTTCAAGCGCTATCCGAATGCGAAAGTGCCGCGTAGCGCCCGCATCCAAGTGGGATTCACGTTGGATCGGGTCGGACATGTTGTGTCGGCGGAAATACGTCAGGGATCGGGTGATCCGGATTTCGACCAAGCCGCGCTTGCCATGCTGCGGCGCGCCGATCCGGTGCCGGCGCCGCCGCCATTGGTCGCCGACGAGGGCCTGAATTTTACGCTGCCGGTCGTCTATCGTGTCAAAGGCAAGAGCTGACGATCAGCTTTTGCGGCAGACGTAATGGATCGTGCCGTTCGCTTCGGTCGACTCGCCGGGCCGAAGAGTACGCCCATCCTCTGCAAGCGCCTCCAGGAACTCAAAGCCGTTTGATTCGAGCTGCCCCACCTGCGCGTCGCGATCAATGTAATAAAAGACGCCCTGCCAGCGATGCGCCTCGTCGTTGAGGATGGCGTAGTCTTTCTCCTCATGACGCAATTTTTTGCGCGAGAGATAATTGACCCAGCTCATCGGATGCAGCGCGTCGACGACATTGCGCGGCCGCAGCGGTTTTGCGAGCGGATGGCCGCCGGCAAATTTCCAATCGCGATTATGTGCCGAGAAGGCGAATACGCCGCTGGGGACGAGCAGGTTGTGGACGCGGCGGATGAGCTGCAATCGCTCTTCGTGATTGAATGCGCTCAGGATGTTCCACGGGCCGAAGATGAAATCGAAGCCTTTCGGCTGGAGCTTGCCGATCTCGCGCAAGTCCACGTTGGCGAAGCGCACGTTCGGGTAACGCGCCCGCGCCAGCGCGAGCATCGCCGGAGAGAGGTCGATGCCGAGATAGTCAGCCGCGAAGGGCGCGAGATATTGCGTGGTGCGTCCGGCGCCGACGCCAAGGTCGAGCACGCGCTTTCCCGCAAAGGCCTCCTTGTAGCGGATGAGGATCATGGCTTCGGCGGCAAACGGCGCGGGATTGCCGTAGCGTTTGGCAACCGCCGGCGCCATGAAGATCGCCGCATTGCGGTCGGTCGTATCGAAACGCTCGTGTTTCATGGGGGTAGCCCTCTCGCCCCGTGTCCCGCGCGGTCGTCCCGATCCGGTGCATGGTCGTGCCAACCAGCGCCTGGTCCGGCGGTCTCAGGGCAAAGTCCGCAAGTTCGGGGCCGGGCCGATTCCCCCCGACTCCGCGGCATGGCATAAGCAGGCATGGCCTCGATTCACCCGCCGCGATTCGATCCGGGCTTCGGCGTCTACGTGCATTGGCCGTTCTGCCTGTCGAAATGCCCCTATTGTGACTTCAATAGTCACGTGCGGCGCTCGGCCATCGATGAGCCGCGCTATGTCGAGGCATTTGCCGCCGAGCTCGCCCACCGCGCCGCGCTGACGCCCGGGCGCACGGTCAAATCGGTGTTTTTCGGCGGCGGCACGCCCTCGCTGATGAACCCGGCAACGGTTGGCGCCATCCTCCAGGCGATCGGGCGTCATTGGCCGATCGCGCGCGATGCCGAGATCACGCTGGAAGCCAACCCGACCAGCGTCGAATCCGTCCGCTTCCGCGGCTTCAAGGCGGCAGGGGTGAACCGGGTCTCGCTCGGCGTCCAGGCGATGAACGATGCCGATCTGAAGGCGCTCGGTCGCCTCCACACGGCGAGCGAGGCGATGCAGGCCCTCTCGGTCGCCCAGAGTGTTTTCGACCGCGTTTCCTTCGACCTGATCTATGCCCGCCCCGGCCAGTCGTCGCAGGCCTGGCGGCGCGAGCTCAGCGAGGCGCTGACGCGCGGCACCGAGCACGTCTCGCTCTACCAGCTGACGATCGAGCCCGACACGATTTTCGAGCGCCTGCGCGACACCGGCAAACTGGATTTGCCGGATGCCGACACGTCACGCGCCCTTTGGGACACGACGCAGGAGGTCATGAGCATGGCTGGCATGCCGGCCTACGAGATTTCCAATCACGCCAAGCCCGGCGCCGAGAGCCGTCACAATCTGATCTATTGGCGCTACGGCGAATATATCGGGGTCGGCCCGGGCGCGCATGGCCGCATCGCCGGCAAGGACGGACGCCGCGCGCAGGCCACGGAAAAGCATCCGGAGATGTGGCTGACCTGCGTCGAGACCGAAGGCCACGGACTTGTCGAGGACGAGCTGCTCACGACGGAAGAGCAGGGCGACGAATTCCTCCTGATGGGGCTGCGGCTCAGCGAAGGGGTCGAGCCGGCGCGGTTTCACGAATTGACGGGAAAGCAACTCGCGACGTCACGCATCACCGAACTCATCGACGATGGGCTCGTCGAATACACGCATGACGGCCGCATCCGGGTGAGCGTCGAGGGTTTCCCGGTGCTCGACTCGGTGGTTGCCGATCTCGCCGCTTAGACCTAGATCAGCTGCGCTTAACAGATAGCGCAGGTGAAACATGGCCGATCGATCACTCTCCTTTGTCGCGATGCTTGGCAGCTTGCGCAAAGGCTCGCTCAACCGCGTCGTCGCCAATGCGCTGCCGGCGCTGGCGCCCGAGGGTGTGAAGATCACGGCGCTGCCGTCGATCGGCGACCTGCCGCACTACGATGCCGATATCCAGGCTGAGGGCTTTCCGCCGCTCGTCCGTCAACTCGGCGATGCGATCAAAGGGGCCGATGGCGTGATCATTGTCACGCCGGAATACAATTATTCCGTTCCCGGCGTGCTCAAGAACGCGATCGACTGGGTTTCGCGCCTGCCCGACACGCCGTTCGCCGGGAAGCCCGTCGACATCATGAGCGCATCGCCAAGCATTTTGGGCGGTGCGCGCGCACAATATCACTTGCGTCAGTCGATGGTATTTCTCGACGCCCTGGTTCTAAACAAGCCGGAAATCATCATCACTTTCGCCGCGCAAAAACTTGATATCGAGAAGAGCAAGATCAGCGACGACGCGACCCGCGATATCGTGACAAAGAATCTCGAAGCTTTCGCCGCCTTCGCGCGGAAGC
This sequence comes from Methylobacteriaceae bacterium, assembly GCA_019242655.1. Taxonomy (GTDB): domain Bacteria; phylum Pseudomonadota; class Alphaproteobacteria; order Rhizobiales; family Beijerinckiaceae; genus JAFASC01. The sequence continues at coordinate 10,064 of JAFAVH010000428.1, read as the reverse complement.
ACGGCTAGGCGGCGCAAGTCATTTCTTCAGAGGATCGTGTCCCCAATTCATCAGCGAGTGGCGCCAGCGCGTCTCGCCGACATCGCCTTTCGGCCGTTGCGCCATGTGGCGGTGCACGTAGCCGACGACCTTGCGCATATGCGCGTAATCGGCATCCGTGAGGTCGGCTTCTTCTTGTGCTTGATTGCGATGATGTGGCGCCCGGATTCGTGGCCGACGCTCTCGTGCTCGCCTGCATAGGTCCAGCCGACGTCTTTGCTCTCCTGCGTTTTCAGCCACTTCTCGAGTTCGGCGGGTGTCCTATTCACGGCGTCGCCGAAGTCGTGCGCAATTTTGTCGTGATCCTTTTCTGCAGTCATTCCCGGCTTCCTTTCGGCAGCGGAAACGCGCGAAACCGGAAATGGATCACGCCTGTAGCGCGGCGGTGATATCGGTCGCGCGGAAATCGCCGCCTTTGAACAAAAGCGGTGCGTCCAGCGCTTTGGCGGCGGCGTAAACGAGGCAGTCGCCGAAGTTCAACCGCGCTGGATGTCCTGATCCGCGGCCATATCGTTCGAACGCGTCGGCCGCCAACCGAGCCTGCCGTTCGTCTGAGCCGAAAAGAGCAACATCTTGCGTAGCCAGGAAATCATCTAGCCATGAGCGTCCTTTGCCGCGCCGACGCATGACCATAACTGCCTCCACGTAGCACGATGTCGGAAACAGTGTAGAAGCAGAGACGGCTATAACTGCACCGAATTTATCGGCATCGGGCTCAGAAAGAGCGAGTGCCATTACTGCGGACGTGTCCAGCACAATCACTTCGGCAGACCGTCCTCATCATAAAGGTCTTCCATTTCCCGCCGGATCGCGGCCCTGTCCTCGTCTGTAAACATTTCGTCAGCTTGCTGGCGCAATCGCTCCATCGCCGCGACACGCTTCGCCTTGCGCGCCTCGTCTTCCGCGTTCAACCGCTCCTCGACGTAGCCGATGGCGCGCGCAATGACCGCGCTCGGGCCCTCGCCGGTGCGCTTGCCGACGGCGCGGATGCGATCTTCGACGGCCTTGTTGCGGAGGGTTATAGGCATAGGTATCCTCGGCAGCATATGCTTCCGTTTGTCGACGGAAGCATATCACGGGGCGCATTCCTGCTTCAACGCTCCTCAGATTGATTCTGGCCGAGCGGCGGCGCAGTCTTCCAGCCAAATCATCATGGCGAGGAAGCGATGGCAGGCAAAAACGGTGCAGGTGCGGGCAAAAACGGCAGCGCCGGAGGCAAGCGCAGGCTGCGCTCGCGGCTGTGGTTCGACAACCCCGACAATCCCGGGATGACGGCGATCTACCTCGAGCGCTACCTCAATTTCGGCCTCACCCTCGAAGAGCTGCAATCGGGCGCCCCGATCATCGGCATCGCCCAAACGGGCTCCGACCTCTCGCCCTGCAACCGCCATCACCTGGAGCTCGCCAAGCGCGTTCGCGAGGGCATCCGCTCCGCCGGCGGGATCGCCTTCGAGTTCCCGGTCCACCCGATCCAGGAGACGGGCAAGCGGCCAACGGCGGCGCTCGATCGCAATCTCGCCTATCTCGGACTCGTCGAAATCCTTTACGGCTACCCGATCGACGGCGTGGTGCTGACGACCGGCTGCGACAAGACCACGCCCGCCTGCATCATGGCGGCGGCGACGGTGAACATCCCGGCGATCGTGCTCTCCGGCGGGCCGATGCTGAATGGCTGGTGGAAGGGCGAGCGTTGCGGCTCCGGCATGTCCGCCTGGAAAGCGCGCGAGGACTTGGCCGCCGAAAAGATCGACATCAACGAGTTCATCGAGATCGTCGCCTCATCGGCGCCGTCGGTCGGCCATTGTAACACGATGGGCACCGCCTCGACGATGAACGCCATTGCCGAGGCGCTCGGCATGTCGCTCACCGGCTGCTCGGCCATTCCGGCGCCATACCGCGAGCGCGGCCAAATCGCTTACGAGACGGGCAAGCGCGCCGTCGAGATCGTCCACGAGGACTTGAAACCTTCGGACATTCTCACGCGCGAAGCGTTCGAGAACGCGATCATCGTCAATTCGGCGATTGGCGGCTCGACCAACGCGCCGATCCACATCAACGCGATCGCCAAACACATGGGCGTGAAAGTCACGATCGACGATTGGGAAACCCACGGCCATCACGTGCCGCTCATCGTCAACATGCAGCCCGCCGGCAAATATCTCGGCGAGGAGTTCCATCGCGCCGGCGGCGTGCCTGCCGTCATCAACGAGCTGATCAAAGGCAAGCTCATCCGCGAAGGCGCGATGACGATTACCGGCAAGACGATGGGCGAGAATTGCCGCGGCCGCGAGGTGCAGGACAATGATGTGATCTATCCCCTCGCTAAGCCGATGCGTGAGGATGCTGGGTTTGTCGTGCTCAAGGGCAATCTCTTCGACAATGCTGTCATGAAACTGTCGGTGATCAGCGAAGAGTTTCGCCAGCGCTATCTCTCGGATGCAAAGGACCCGGATGCGTTCGAAGGCCGCGCCATCGTCTTCGATGGACCGGAGGATTATCATCATCGCATCGACGATCCGTCGCTGAACATAGACGAGCATTGCATGTTGTTCATTCGCGGCACCGGGCCGATCGGCTATCCCGGCGGCGCCGAGGTCGTGAACATGCAGCCGCCGGCGGCGCTCATTAAAAAGGGCGTGCACTCGCTGCCCTGCATCGGCGACGGGCGGCAATCCGGCACATCCGCGTCGCCATCCATCCTCAACGCCTCACCGGAAGCGGCGGCTGGCGGCGGGCTCGCACTTTTGCGCACGGGTGATCGCGTGCGCATCGATCTGAAGAAGCGCACCGCGAACATCCTGATCTCCGATGCGGAGCTCGCGCAACGCCGCGCCGATCTGCAGCAGCATGGCGGCTATCATTATCCGAAGAGCCAGACGCCGTGGCAGGAAATCCAGCGCTCGATGGTCTCGCAATTCGACGAGGGCATGGTGCTGAAACCTGCCGTGCAATATCAGCGCGTCGCCGAGACGATGGGCGTCCCGCGGGATAATCATTAGCCGCGGAAACAATGCCACTTTCCCGGAGTCGCGAAGCGGCGTCCGGGACCCAGAGCAAACGCGTCCGCCCCTGGACCCCGGATCGCATTCCGCTGCGCTCCGTACGTCCGGGGAAGTGCCAGTCCCGGATACGGAGCAAAAGCCGTGACCTCACAACAATATTCCGCCCGCCGCGCTGCTTTTCGTAAGCTGCATCAAAGCGGCTGCTTCATGCTGCCAAACCCCTACGATGTCGGCACCGCGATCTACCTCAAGCATCTCGGCTTCAAGGCGCTCGCTTCGACGAGTTCCGGCTTCGCCTTCTCGCGCGGGCTCCCGGATCATGCGGTGACGCGCGACATGGTGCTCGCGCACTTGCGCGAGCTTGTCGCGGCAACCGACCTGCCGGTGAATGCCGACTATGAGCACGGCTATGCCGATACGCCCGAGCAGGTCGCCGAGAACGTGCGGCTCGCCGTGCAGACAGGCATCGCCGGCGTGTCGATCGAAGATTCGACGAACAAAGCCGGTTCAAAGCCGCTCTATGAATTGGCCGAAGCGGTCAACCGCATGCGGGCCGCGCGCGCGGCGATCGACGCGACCGGTGAAGATGTCATGCTCATCGGTCGCGCCGAATGTTTCCTCGTCGGTCATGAAGACCCGCTGAACGAATCGATTCGCCGGCTGCAGGCTTATGCGGACGCTGGCGCCGACTGTCTCTATGCGCCCGCTGTGCGCAAGCGCGAGGACATCGCGGCGCTGGTCAAAGCAATCGCGCCGAAGCCGTTCAATCTGCTTGTCGGCTTCGCGTCCGAGCATACGCTAGACGATTATGCGGCGATGGGCGTGCGTCGTATTAGTATCGGCGGTGCGCTGGCGGGCGCCGCGTTGAGCGCGTTTGCGCGCGCCGCGCGCGAGCTGAAGGAAGGGCGGTTCGGCGGCTTCGCGCAGAACGAGGGCAATGCCGCGTTCAACAAAGTCTTTGCGGACGCCGCGAAGAGGTGAGCGGTCTCGATCAGCCGGTCGGCCCACCTGTCGATGCAAATCCGGCACAACGGCCGCAGCGCGCCACAATGGAAGGCCGCTTCGTGCAGCTCGTGCCGCTCGATGCCGAGCGGCACGGTGATACGCTTTTCGCCGGCATGGGCGGCTCGCAGCATGCAAGCATATGGACTTACATGTTCGACGGTCCATTCGCCGATCGCGCCGTGTTTGCAGAGGCGCTGAAGAAGCGTCAGGCCTCGGACGATCCGCTCTTTTTCACGATCCTCGACAGCGCAAGCAATCGCGCCGTCGGCATAGCCAGTTACATGCGCATCGAGCCGGCGCATCGCGTCATCGAGGTCGGCGGCATCGTCTTCTCGCCCGACCTGCAGCAAAAGCCCGGCGCGACGGAAGCCATGTATCTCATGGCGCGTCACGTCTTCGAAAATCTCGGGTTTCGCCGCTATGAATGGAAATGCGACGCGCTGAATGCGCCGTCGCGACGCGCCGCATTGCGTCTCGGTTTCACTTTCGAGGGCATCTTCCGCTCGCACATGATCGTCAAGGGCCGCAATCGCGACACGGCCTGGTTCTCGATGCTCGAGACGGAATGGCCGGCGCGTAAGGCCGCATTCGAGACGTGGCTCGTGCCGGACAATTTCGATGCTGGTGGACTGCAGAAGTGGTCGCTTTCGGCATTGAACAATGCGGGACCACGGTGAGCGATCTTCGCCGTGCACGTGCCGCCGAAGCGCAGGCGATCGCCGTCTTCCAGCGTGCCGCCTATGAACGCAATCGGACCATCCTCGGCGTCGAGCCGATTCCGCTCCAGGCGGACTACCCGAAAATCCTGTGCGACTACGAAGTTTGGCTGCACGAGAGCGAAGGCAGCTTGGCGAGCGTTCTTATCCTCGAGCCACGCGCCCACGATCTCCTCATCTGGAGCGTCGCGACTGCGCCGGAAGCACGCGGTCGTGGCCTTGGCAATCGGCTGCTTGCTGCCGCGGAGGCCCGCGCGCGCGAGCTCGGCAAAGGAGTCATTCGGCTGTACACCGGTGAATTACTCGTCGACAATGTCGCTTGGTATCAGCGGCGCGGCTATGTGATCGAGCGCGTCGAAGCAATGAGCGATCGCCGCATCGTGCATATGAAGAAAACAGTTGAGGGAGAGTGACGTGGCAGGACGCCTACAAGGAAAAACCGCGTTTTTAACCGCGGCCGGCGCGGGGATCGGCCGCGAAACTGCGGAACTCTTCGCTGCCGAGGGTGCGAAGGTGATCGCGACCGATCTCGACAAGTCGAAACTTGCCGGCTTGAACGTCGATTGCCGCGCGCTCGACGTGCGCTCGACCGATGCCGTCAACGCGATGGCGAAAGACATCGGTGCGATCGACATTCTGTTCAACTGCGCCGGCTACGTGCATCACGGCACCGTGCTCGACTGCTCGGAGCAAGACTGGGATTTTTCCTTCGATCTCAACGTCAAATCGATGCACCGCACCATCAAGGCGTTCCTGCCCGCGATGCTCGAGAAGGGCGGCGGCTCGATCATCAACATTTCGTCCGGCGTGTCGTCGATCCGCGGCGTGCCGAACCGGTATGTCTATGGCGCGACCAAGGCGGCGGTGATCGGGCTCACCAAAGCCATCGCAGCGGATTTCATACGCCGTGGCATCCGTTGCAACGCGATCTGCCCCGGCACCATCCAGAGCCCGTCACTCGACGATCGCATCGCGACGCTCGCCAAGAGTTCCGGCCAATCGCTCGACACGGTGCGCAAAGCCTTCATCGATCGCCAGCCGATCGGCCGGCTTGGCACTGCACGCGAGATGGCGAACCTCGCGCTTTATCTCGGCTCCGACGAGAGCTCCTACACGACAGGGCAAATCCACATCGCCGATGGTGGGTTCGCGCTGTAGGCGCTACTTGGTGAGATCGATACCTGTATTGTTCCCCTTTACCGCCGCGACCATCTGCGTCTCGATCGTTTCGATCCGCACCGTTGCAACGCCCTTGTCATGAAAGCCAAGCGCGACGGCCGCGGCGCGTGAGACGTCGACGATGCGACCGGACACGAACGGTCCGCGATCGCTGACAATGACCGTCGTCGACTTGTCGTTGGCGAGATTGGTCACCTTCAGCCGCGTGCCGAAGGGCAGCGTGCGATGTGCCGCGGTGAGCGTACCGGGCTTTTGGCCGCTCGCGGTGCGTCCCTTATAATCATAGAATGAGGCTTTGCCGGTCCATGTGCCGGCAACAGTCGGGCCGACAAGCGGCCACGCGATGAGACAGAACGCCAGTGCCCTCTTGCGCAAGGGGTCCCCCAAGACCCCCCTCCAGCGCCGCATTGGCCACTAAACGCACGAAGGGAGAAAGAGTTTGAAAATTCTTGTTACCGGCGCAGCCGGCATGATCGGCCGCAAGCTCTGCGAGCGGCTTGCTCGCGAAGGCAAGCTCGGCGATGCGGCGGTCACGTCGTTGCACATGGTCGATGTGATCGAGCCGAAACCGCCTGAGGCTGGTTTTCCGGTCAAGACAGGCGCCGCCGATATCTCGCAAGAGCCGGCCGTGCGCGCGCTCGTCAGCGACAAACCCGACGTAATCTTCCATCTCGCGGCGATCGTCTCGGGCGAGGCGGAGCGCGACTTCGACAAAGGTTACGCCGTCAATCTCGACGGCTCGCGTTTGCTCTTTGACGCGGTCAGGCGCGACCATCAGGCGAGCGGCGGCGCCTATAAGCCGCGCCTCGTCTATGCCTCATCGGCGGCGGTGTTCGGTGCCCCTTTCCCGGAAGGCATCACCGACGAATTTCACCTCACGCCCCTGACCAGCTACGGCACGCAAAAAGCGATTGGCGAATTGCTGCTCGCGGATTATTCGCGCCGCGGCTTCTTCGACGGGGTTGGCCTGCGGTTTCCAACGATCTGCGTGCGACCAGGCACGCCTAATGCCGCCGCGTCAGGCTTTTTCTCCAACATCATCCGCGAGCCGCTCGCCGGCAAAGGCGCGGTGCTGCCGGTCTCCGACCAAGTGCGGCATACGCATGCGAGCCCACGCGCCGCGGTCGCGTTCTGCATCCACGCCGCGACGCTCGACACCTCGAGAATGGGCTGGCGACGGAGCCTGACCATGCCAGGCGTGTCGGTCACCGTCGCCGAGCAGATCGAGGCGCTGCGCCGCGTCGCCGGCGACAACGCGGTTGCGCTGATCTGTCCCGAACGCGACGAGCTCGTCGAGCGCATCGTCGGCGGCTGGCCGGAAAAGTTCGTGACGAGACGCGCGCAGGAACTCGGCTTCAAGGCGGAGGACAGCTTTGATGCGATCATCCGCGCCCACATCGAGGACGAGCTCGGAGGGCGGCTAAGAGTCTAAATCGCGCGCGGCCGCGCGCAAATTCGCATAGCGAAGCGGAATGAGCCGCGCGGGATTCTGGTCGCGCTCGGCGCGCCGGGAATGACACTCTTCAGTGCTTCAACTCTTCCGGCACTTTGCCGCCGTTCGCCGCAAGCTTCTGCATCACCTGCTTGTGCAGCCAGACATTCATCGCCGCCGAATCGTTGGTGTCGCCGGAATAGTGCAGTTCGGACGCGAGTTCCTTGCGTGCCGAGAGGCTGGAATCCATGTCGAGCAGCTTCATCATATCAACGATGGAATGCTTCCAGTCCAGTTTCTGACTGTTCTTCGCCGCGAGGCCGTTCAGCACCGCGGCGACATCAACTTCCTGCTTGCCGGTTTGCGCGCCGCCGCCCGAACCCTGCCCACCTGGAGCCGCCGCGGCGCTCGCGCCGCCCAAGGACGTCCCTCCGGCCGAAGCCGGCGCAGTGGAGGAGGTCGAAGCCGCACCCGTTGGCGGGGCGGCGCCGCCGGCCGATGCCGGCGCCGCGCTCGCGTGGCCGAAAATCTTCGACATGATATTTCCAAATACGCTCATAGAAGCCTCCCGCATCGCAGCCTTTTACAGCCGACGCCTCCTAACGCGGACGAAGCCGGAAGGTTTGCCTGAGCACGGAATCGTTTTATGCCGCGCAGGCGAGAAAGCCTTGGCGCAGCTCTTCTTCCTTGAGGTTGCGACCAATGAAGACGATGCGGCTCTTGCGCGGCTCGTCGCTCCGCCACGGCCGCTGCACGTCGCCGTCGAGAATCATATGCACGCCCTGGAAGACGAAACGCTTCGGCTCGTTCTTGAAAGCGAGAATGCCCTTCGAGCGCAAGATATTCGGTCCTTCGCGCTGGACGATATCGTTGATCCACGGCATGAAGCGCTCGGGATCGACATCGCCGTCGATCGCGATCGACACCGACTGCATCTCCTCATCGTGATAGTGCTTCAAACCGGCGTGTGAGTGCGTGTCGTGATGATCGTGCCCGCCCCCGTGCCCGTGGTCGTGCCCGTGATGATGTTCGTGCCCGTGCTCGTGATTATGCCCATCCTCGGCGTGCAAAAATTCCGGCTCGATCTCAAGAATGCGATCCAGATCGAACGCGTTGCGCTCGAGCACTGCATCGAGCGGCACGTCGGCGCGCACGGCGCGATGCAGCTTCGCGTAAGGATTGATGCCGCGGATGCGCGCCTCGACCTCCTGCAGCTCCTGCTGGCTGACGAGGTCGGTCTTGTTCAAGATGATCACGTCGGCGAAGGCGATCTGGTTCTTCGCCTCCGGCGCGTCTTTCAGCCGGTCGAGAAGCCACTTTGCATCGGCGACCGTCACCACCGCATCGAGCCGTGCGGCCTCCTGCACATCGGCATCGACGAAGAAGGTTTGCGCTACCGGCGCGGGATCGGCGAGACCGGTCGTCTCCACGATGATCGCGTCGAACTTGCCCTTGCGCTTCATCAGGCCCTCGACGATGCGGATTAGGTCGCCGCGCACCGTGCAGCAGATGCAGCCGTTGTTCATCTCGAAAACTTCCTCGTCGGCGCCGACGACGAGGTCATTGTCGATGCCGATCTCGCTGAACTCGTTGACGATGACGGCGAACTTCCGGCCGTGATCCTCGGAGAGGATGCGGTTGAGGAGCGTGGTCTTGCCGGCGCCGAGATAGCCGGTCAGCACGGTCACGGGGATTTTCTCTTGCATTGCGGCTCCGGCGCCCGGCCGGAGACCCCCATGCCCGATTCCGCCGAAGCCGCCTCCTCGACCGCCGCCACTGCCGCGAAGGTGCCCGTCACCGTGCTGACCGGCTATCTCGGCGCCGGCAAGACCACCTTGCTCAATCGCATCCTGTCCGAGCCGCACGGCAAGAAATACGCCGTGATCGTCAACGAGGTCGGCGAGATCGGCATCGACAACGACCTCGTGGTCGGGGCCGACGAGGAAGTGTTCGAGATGAACAACGGCTGCATCTGCTGCACCGTCCGGGGCGACCTTATCCGCATCATCGAGGGGCTGATGAAGCGGCGGGGCAAGTTCGACGCGATCATCGTCGAGACAACCGGCCTCGCCGATCCGGCGCCCGTGGCGCAGACCTTCTTCGTCGACCAAGATGTGGGCGAGGCCGCCCGGCTCGACGCCGTGGTGACGGTGGCCGACGCCAAGTGGCTGTCCGACCGGCTGAAGGACGCGCCCGAGGCGAAGAACCAGATCGCCTTCGCGGACGTGATCCTGCTCAACAAGAGCGATCTCGTGTCGCCCGCCGACCTCGACCGGGTCGAGGCCGAGATCCGCACCATCAACCCGCTGGCGAAGCTCCACCGCACGCAGAACTGCGCCGTCCCGCTCGACGCCGTGCTGGAGCGCAATGCCTTCGACCTCGACCGGATCCTCGACGTGGAGCCCGACTTCCTGGAGGAGGGGCACCACCACCATCACGATTCCGACATCCGGTCGATCTCGGCGAGGATCGAGGGCGAGGTCGATCCCGAGAAGTTCATGCCGTGGATCTCGAACCTGACCCAGGTCCAGGGCCCCGACATCCTGCGCTGCAAGGGGATCGTAGCCTTCCCCAACGAGCCGAAGCGCTTCGTTTTCCAGGGCGTCCACATGATCCTCGACGGGGACGTGCAGGGCGATTGGGGGAAGGACGAGCCGCGCGTCTCCCGGGTGGTGTTCATCGGGCGCAACC
>JAFAVH010000422.1 GCA_019242655.1 Methylobacteriaceae bacterium | reverse complement strand
ACGCTTTCCGGCGAAGCGTCGGGCGCGCTCGGGTTCGGCGGCGGCACGGGATTCGTGACGCTCGAAGAAGCCGACGGGATCACCACGATCGGCTATCGCTACGAGGCCGGGATCGGCGGAAAGGTCGCATCTGTCGGCGGTCGACTGCTTGACGGCACGGCGCGATTTTTGATCGCTCAGTTTTTTGCCGCGCTGGCCAGACAGGCGGGCGGCGGTCTTACAGAAGCCTCCGGTAGTGGATTCTTCCCGCGGCTCCTCGCGAGATTGCGAGGCCGCGCATGAAGCCGGCGCCGTTCGATTATGTCCGCGCCGAGAGCGTCGAAGACGCGCTCGACGTGCTTGCCGAGACGGGCGGTGACGCGCGCATCCTCGCCGGCGGTCAGTCACTTCTGCCGATGCTCAACATGCGCCTGGCGCGTCCCCATGTCGCAATCGATGTCATGCGCGTCCCGGCGCTGAAGAAGGTCGCGGAGAAGGGCGGAGCGCTGACCGTTCACGCCGGGGTGCGGCAGGTCGAGATCGAGCGCCGGCCGAATATGGCGAAAGACCAGCCGCTGCTCGATGCAGCGCTTGTCTTTGTCGGACACGCACAGACACGCAGCCGCGGCACACTTTGCGGTTCGATCGCACATGCCGATCCTTCCGCCGAACTGCCGCTGGTTCTTGTCGCGCTGGGCGGCACCGTGCATTTGCGTTCGCGCAGGGCGAGGCGAATGATTGCCGCCGAGGCATTCTTCACGGGCTTGATGGCCACCGAGCGGCGCGACGACGAAATGATCGAGGCGATCACGTTCCCGCCGAAACAAACGGCAACAGGTTACGCCTTTCGCGAGGTTGCGCGCCGCCACGGCGATTTCGCTATCGTCGCTTGTGCTGCGAGTGCGGACGCGAAGGGTGCACGGCTCGCGATCGGCGGCGTCGCCGAACGTCCGACTGCGCGGGCGATGCCGCTGCCCGGCTCTTCAGCGCTTGACGATGCACTGAACGAATTCGCCTGGAGCCTGGAGGCGCGAGACGATCTGCATGCAAGCGCGCGCTATCGCCGCGAACTCGTGCGGCGCATCGGCAAAGCGACAGTGGAGGAGGCTGCGCGATGCCGCGCTTGAGCGCAGCACGGCGCCACACGGCTGCGTTCACCTTGAACGGCCGTGTCGTCGAAGGCGAGGCCGAGCCGCGCATGTTGCTCAGCGATTTCCTGCGTCATGTCATCGGCGCGACGGGCACGCATGTCGGTTGCGAGCACGGCGTCTGCGGGGCCTGCACAGTGCAGATCGATGGCGAACCTTCCCGGTCCTGCCTCACTCTGGCTCTGCAGGCCGACGGCGCGGACATTCGCACTGTCGAAGGCTTGGCTCCGGCGCCGGACAGGCTCTCCGTGCTCCAAGAGAGCTTTCGCACGCATTTCGGCTTGCAATGCGGGTTCTGCACGCCGGGAATCCTGATGTCCTTGGATGCTCTCTTCTCGCGCGCTCCAGATGCCACGGAGCAACAAATCCGAGAGCAGCTCTCCGGACATCTATGCCGCTGTACCGGCTATGCGCCGATCATGCGCGCGGCGCTTGCCGCGGCCGAACAGCTCCGCAGAGAGAGCGGGCATGCTTGATCTTGGAACCAGTTTTGTTGCGAGCGTCACGCGCAATCCGAAAGCGCTCGCGATCCTCGACGGCGATGTGCGACTCACCTACGCCGAGTGGTATCGCAAGATCTCTTCTGTGGCAGCCGCACTCGACGGGCTGGGCCTGCGAGCGGGCGACCACATCGTCAGCATCCTGCAAAATCGCTGGGAAGCGGCGACGCTGCATTGGGCCTGTCAATTTGCTGGCGTTGTGATCACGCCCTTGAATTGGCGCGCCAAAGCCGACGAGCTCGATTATTGCATCGATGATTGCGATGCACGTGCTCTGTTCTACGAGGCGATCTCAGGCGAAGCGGTGCATGCATCACCCCGCGCGGATTCCCTCCAGCGCATCTCACTCGACAATTTTCGTAACGGTGAAATTGAGTTCTCGGCAATCGCCTCACAGAATTCGCGAGATGTCGAACCTCGCGTCGACGCGGAGGCTTTGTCGTTGATGCTTTACACGAGCGGAACGACGTCACGCCCGAAAGGCGTGCCGCGCCGCCACCGTGCCGAGCGCGCCGCCGCGCTCGCGCATGTCGCTCAAAATCTGTACCGGCTCGGCGAGCGCACGCTTGGCGTCATGCCGCTTTATCACACGATGGGCGTGCGCTCGATGCTCGCAATGTCGCTGGTATCGGGTGCGTTCGTCTGTCTGCCGCGCTTTGATGCGGTGCGAGCGCTCGAACTGATCGAGCGTGAGGGCGTAACCAATCTTTACCTGGTACCCACCCTTTATCACGACCTCGTCTATCACGAGCGCTTCGCGAATACCGATGTATCGTCGGTTCGAAAGCTGGGCTTTGCCGGCGCTTCGATGACCGACGGTCTATTGAAGAAGTTGGCCGCGTCCTTCCGCCCCGAACTCTTCGTCAACCATTACGGCTCGTCCGAAATCTACACATTTACGATCGATCAGGACGCGCCGAAGAAGCCCGGCTCCGCTGGGCGCGCCGGAATCAATCAGATGATCCGCCTCGCCAAGCTCAATGCCAATTCTCCAGACGAGCTGGCCCCCATCGGCGAAGAAGGCGAGATCATCGCGCTGCTCGCCGGCGATGAATCCTTCGAAGGCTATTGGCGGCGCCCCGAGGCGGACGCGAAGGCGCTGCGCGGCGGTTGGTATTTTACCGGGGACACCGGGTACCTCGATGCCGACGGCGATCTCTTCGTCACCGGCCGCGTCGACGACATGATTATTACCGGCGGCGAGAATGTTT
>JAFAVH010000349.1 GCA_019242655.1 Methylobacteriaceae bacterium | reverse complement strand
TGCGTTGCCGGGGTCGATTGTCTGCCGATCCTGCGCCAGCAACGGCGCGATCGCCGAGGGAATGTTCTCGGTCAATGCGATCTCGACGAAGATCAGCGGCTCATCGGCAAGGGCAGGATGGAAGAAAGCGTAACAACGGCGGTCCGGCGCATCGATGCGCCGGCGCAGATCGTCCCAGCCATGGATTTCGTGCACCGCTTCATAGCGGATGATCTTTTCGAGCACGTTTGCCGGGCTCGACCAGTCAATACGGCGGAGCACGAGGAAGCCGCGGTTGAACCATGACGAGAAAAGATGCGCGAGATCGCGATCGACCCGGCGAAGGTCAGGGTTTTCCCGCGCCTGCCTGAGGAGATCGGCGCGGAGCTTCACAAGAGTACGCGTCCCGTTCGGCGCGCGGTTCAAGCGCCGGAAGAGTTCCTGCCGCTTAGGTTCTGACGCAAAATGGATTTCAGTCGCCGCCCACTCGGAGCCGGTCTGCCGCCATTCTTCGACCGCCGCGTCGAGCAGCGCCTCGTCGGGACCGAACCTTTCGGCAAGCGCCTCGAAGAACGGGAGGTGCTCCTGCGGGCGCAGCGTTTCATAGGCCTCGATCACCTGTTGCGCCATCGCCGTGCCGGAGGCCTCGCCCTTGCCGCCAAGCAAGGTCTCGCAGAGCTCGGCAAGCCCGGTTGCCCGGCCGGCGGCCGCGTCCGGCTGCGGCGGCCGCAGCCCAAACAGGTCGCGCCCACGATCGGTAATGGTAGCAATGAGATCGGCAAAAAACGCGCTGTTCATGCCCGGCCCCGGACGCGGCTCCTTGCGCGCTGCAAGAGCCGTGCGCGGCGATTCTGGGACGGCGGGCTTGTCGGTTGGTCGATCTGCGCCGCCGGCGCGTTGAACGACCTTTTCGATTAGAGACATCGCGATGGCCTAGCTTGTCCGTTGTAACGCGTTGACACGCCACGGTGTTGCATTTGCCGTTCGATTGATTTGGCATGGCGGCGATGCCTCGCCCATTGAGATACTCACCTCATGTTTTCTCTTTCCCCTGACGAGTGGGTCGCCATCGGCTTGAGCCTGCGGATCGCGACCGTGGCCACCCTGGTGAGCTTGCCGTTCGGCATAGCGACAGCTCTGCTGCTTGCTCGCACGCGCTTTCCCGGGAAAAGCCTCATCGACGGCCTCGTTCACCTGCCCTTAGTCCTTCCGCCGGTCGTGACCGGATTTGCGTTGCTGCTGCTGTTTAGCCGGCGCGGCCCCCTTGGGTCGGTTCTCGCCGAGATGGGGATCGTGCTGGCATTTCGCTGGACCGGCGCGGTGCTCGCTGCAGCGGTGATGGCCTTTCCCCTAATGGTGCGCGCGATCCGACTTTCCCTTGAAGCGATCGATCCGCGGCTCGAAGCCGCTGCGGGAACGCTCGGCGCAAATCGCATCTGGACCCTCCTGCTGGTGACATTGCCCTTGGCCGCACCGGGCATCCTGGTCGGCGGCATCCTCGCTTTCGCCAAGGCGCTCGGCGAGTTCGGGGCAACCATCACCTTCGTCTCCAACATTCCTGGAGAAACGCAGACGATTTCGGCAGCGATCTACAGTCTGACGCAGACGCCGGGCGGCGATTTTTTTGCACTTCGTCTCGCCATTATCGCCACGATTATCGCGCTGGCCGCTCTCGTCGTCTCAGAGCTTCTCCAGCGGCGCGCGGTGGCGCGGGTGAGCGGCCTCGCGTGATTTCAGTCGACGTCGAAGCGGGCCGCGGCGCATTCGCCCTCGAGGCAAAATTCGAATCCGACGCCCGCCTGATCGGCCTGTTCGGTCCCTCCGGCTCCGGCAAAACCACGCTCATCCACCTGATCGCCGGGCTTGTGCGGCCGGCACGCGGGCACATCGAAATCGACGGCACGACCCTGTTCGACTCGGTTCGCGACATCGACATGCCTGTGCGCCGGCGCCGCGTCGGGCTGGTCTACCAGGATTCACTGCTCTTCCCGCATATGAGCGTGCGCCAGAACCTTTTGTTCGGACATTTCTTCACGCCCGAGGCCGAGCGCCGCATTCCCTTCGAGTCCGTCCTCCAGACACTCGGGATAAATGCCCTGCTCAATCGCCGGCCCGGCACATTGTCCGGCGGCGAGCGCCAACGCGTGGCGCTTGCGCGGGCTCTCCTTGCATCGCCGCGCATCCTGCTCTTGGACGAGCCGCTGGCCTCCCTCGATTTCGACCGCAAGGTCGAAATCATGGGTCTCATCGAGCGCCTGCGCGACGAATACCGGATCCCGATCGTCTACGTCTCACATGCGATCGAAGAAGTGAGCCGGCTGGCCGGTTACGTCGTGGTGCTACGAGCGGGGAAAGTCGTCGGCGCTGGCCCGCCTTCGGAGGCTTTGTCGCAAATGAACCGGGCAACGCATGCCGACCGGTTTGAGATCGTCAGCATCGTCGACTGCCAAGTCAGCGGATTCGATGCAGAGTTTGAGATGACTACCCTGCGACACCCGGCAGGACCCATCTTTATCGCCGGTGAAGTCGGCCCCGAGAATAAGTCGGTCCTCGTGGTCATCGGCGCGACCGACGTTGCGCTCGCGAAGTCTCGGCCAGACAATCTCAGCATCCGCACGGTCCTTTCCGGCGAGGTGGCGGCCGTCCATTCTGAGATCGGAGCGGCTTGCACCGTCGACATCTCGCTTCAAGGGGGCGGCCGGCTTGCAGCTTCAGTCACTCGCCTTGCCATACGCGAACTAGAACTTGCTCCCGGAACCCGCGTTTACGCACTGATCAAGGCGGTTGCGATCGATGAAAGGCCCTTCCACTCAAGATGATCTTCTTCCATTTACTTGTCGACGCGTGGTCTTGAGCCGGGTAAACGGCCTCAATCGGTCGGACGAGTCGAACCAAATAGACAGAACAATCGGGGAGATTGAAGCATGAGGAAACTGGCGCTGTCGTTGTGCCTAGCAGCAGGTGTGGCGCTGCCGGCGCTCGCGCAGGACAAGCAGGTCGATCTGAAAATCTCGCTGTGGGTTCCGCCAGCCCACCCGCTCGTTCCCGCTACCAAGGAATGGGCTGCCGACATCGAGAAAGCGTCCGGCGGTACGATCAAGTCCGTCGTATTTCCTTCCGAACAGCTCGGCAAAGCCTTCGATCATTACGATATGGCGCGCGACGGCATCGCCGACGTGACTTACATCAATCCCGGCTATCAGCCCGGCCGTTTTCCGATCATCGCGATCGGACAAATGCCGTTCACGTTCAGCGATGGCCATACTGGCACGCAAGCGCTCGACGCCTTCTATCGCAAATATGCTGAGAGCGAGATGAAGGACACGCATTTCTGCTTCGCTTTCATCCATGATCCCGGCGGATTCTTTTCGACCAAGAAAAAGGTCCAAGTGCCTGAAGATTTGAAAGGCATGAAGGTACGGCCGGCGCAAAGCACAATCGCGCAATGGGTGACATCGCTCGGCGGGACGAACGTCCAAGCATCAGCGCCTGAGTCACGCGATGCTTTGGAGCGCGGTGTTGCCGAAGCGATTTTCTTCCCGTGGGGCTCGATCTTTCTTTTCGGTATCGACAAGGTCGTCAAATACGCGATCGACGCACCGCTTTATTCGACCGTGTTCACCTACAACATGAACAAGCCGAAATACGATTCGATGTCGCCGGCGCAGAAGAAAGTGATCGACGATCACTGCACGA
This sequence comes from Methylobacteriaceae bacterium, assembly GCA_019242655.1. Taxonomy (GTDB): domain Bacteria; phylum Pseudomonadota; class Alphaproteobacteria; order Rhizobiales; family Beijerinckiaceae; genus JAFASC01. Next base: position 6,966 of record JAFAVH010000349.1, on the reverse strand, counting down.
CCGAATGGGCCGAGAAAGTCGCCGGGCCGTGGGCGGATTTTGAGGCCGCCGGCCGCGACAAGATGAAGAAGGCTTCGGGCAAGGAGGTCTACACGCTTACCCCTGAGCAACTCGCCGCCTGGAAGAAGTCGACGGAGGTGCTGGCAAATAGCTGGGCTGATGCGGTGAAGAAGGTCGGCGCTAATCCCGATCAGATCCGCGCCGATCTGCAGGCCGCTCTCGGCAAGTATCACGCCGGCTTCTAAATCGTGATTGTCAGTACTGGCGCGTCATGCCCGGCCTTGTGCCGGGCATCCACGTCATAGTGTGCTTCATCGGCGCGTGGATGGCCGGGACAAGCCCGGCCATGACGAGCCCGGACGCCAGCCTTAAAAGTCCATAAACATGACCGACATCCCAGCGAGCCTGCAGCCGCCCCCAAAATCGCGCAAGTTCAGGGATCGCTTCATCGACACGATCGAACTCATTGCTGCGTTTTTCGTCGGCATTGTTGCCGCCGATATCTTCATTTCGGTTCTCTTGCGTTATTTCTTCAGCGTTCAAATTCCGGATGCCTATGATTTTGGCCGGCTTCTACTCGGCATCCTGATCTTCTGGGGAATCGCCGCGACGTCCTATCGCGGCACGCACATCACCGTCGATCTTGTCTGGTCGGCGGCCAGCCCGCGTTATCAGCGCCTCATCGATATTTTCGCCACGCTGGTGCTGCTCTTCGTCGTGACCGTGCAGACTTACACGTTGTTCGACAAGGTGCGGCAAACCTACGCTGACAACGTCCTCACGTTCGATCTCAATCTGCCGACATGGCCGTTCTTTGCGGTCGCGTGGATCGGCGATGTGTCCGCCGTCGTCCTCATTGCAGTACGTACCTGGCTGCTGATCGTCGACCCGCAGGTGATCGAGGGGGAGCATCCCCTGAAGGCGGTGGAGTGAATGAGCACCGACGCCGTAGCGCTTCTCGGATTTGTGACGCTGTTCGCGCTGATGCTCTTGCGCGTACCCGTCGGGATGGCGATGGGACTGGTCGGCGTATCGGGCTACGCTTATCTCGTCGGTGGCGGTCCAGCGCTGAAGCTCATCGGCCAGACATCAATGCGGACCGTAACGGATTACACGTTCGGCGTCATTCCGATGTTTCTTCTGATGGGCGCCTTTGTGTCGACGTCGGGCGTCAGCCGCGAATTGTTTCGTGCCGCGAACACGTTTGTCGGGCATATGCGCGGAGGGCTCGGCTTCGCGACTGTCGCAGCCTGCGGCGGCTTCGCAGCCATTTCGGGTTCGTCGGTCGCCACCGCCGCGACCTTCTCGACGGTCGCCTATCCCGAGATGCGCCGCTTCGGATACCCGCAGAGTTTCGCGACCGGCGTGATTGCCGCCGGTGGTACGCTCGGCGCGATGCTGCCGCCATCTACGGTGCTCGCCGTCTACGGCATCATCACGCAACAGGATATCGGCAAGCTGTTCATGGCCGGCATCCTGCCCGGCATTCTTGCGATGTCGATGTACATCACAACAATCGTGATCATCGGCTTGGTCAAACCTGACTTCCTGCCGAGCGGCCCGCGAGCCTCGTGGGAGGAGCGGCTCAAAGGCATCCGCGATGTGTGGGCGCCGCTGGTTTTGTTTCTGTTTGTGATTGGCGGCCTTTACGGCGGCCTGTTCACGCCGACCGAGGCAGGCGGCATGGGCGCGGGCGGCGCTTTCGTGCTCGGCGTCTTGCGCGGACGATTGTCGCGCGCCGATATCAGGCATTCGCTCTTGCAGGCGACGCGCACCGCCGCGGCGGTTTTCACGGTTCTTATCGGCGCCCTGCTCTTCGGCTATTTCCTGACGGTCACGCAGACGCCGCAGAAGGTCACGACGTTTCTCACCGGCCTTGGTCTTGGACGCTACGGCGTGCTCGCGCTGATCATGCTCATGTACATCGTGCTCGGGTGCCTCATGGATGCGATGGCCATGATCATCCTGACGGTGCCGATCATCTTTCCCGTCATTACCGAGCTCGGTTTCGATCCGATCTGGTTCGGCGTCATCATCGTCATGACGGTCGAGCTCGGACTCATTCATCCGCCGGTCGGCATGAATGTCTTCGTTATAAAGAGCGTGGTCAAAGACGTGAGCTTTTCAACGATCTTTAAAGGCGTTCTGCCGTTTGTCGTGACCGACATTGTGCGGCTAATCATCCTTATCACTTTTCCGATGATCGCGCTCTGGCTGCCGAGCCAGATGTAACCGAGATACGACGAAGTGGCCGCTGCTCCTGAAAGCACTGACTACGAGACGCGTATCCGGTCGAGCTTTGCCAAGCAGGGTCTGATGCGCACATTGGGCGCGACGCTTGTCAACATCGCGCCGGGTGTCGTGGAGATCGCGATACTTTCCGATCCAGCCATCTCGCAACAGCACGGATTCATTCACGCAGGAGCATTGAGCGCCATTGCCGACACCGCGGCGGGATATGCCGCTCTCAGCTTAATGCCAGCCGGCAAGGGCGTGTTGACGACAGAGTTCAAGATCAACCTCGTCTCACCTGCTATGGGCGACCGCATTCTTGCCCGCGGCAGAGTGGTGAAAGCGGGTCGCACTCTGACCCTCACGCAAACGGACGTGTTTGCCGAGAGCGGCGGCCAACAAAAGCTGGTCGCTCTTTTGACCGCGACGATGATGACCATCGAGGGTCGCGAAGGCATACTCGACTAGGCGGACGTCAGGCTCATGTCCCGGCCACGGATCCCATGCCGCGTTGCGTGCCTGCCGTCTATTTCTTCGCCGACTGATGTCGTCAAGACGTGACACGCGCGCAATCGGCTTTATCTTGGCCGGATGCTGCGCCTTCTCATTTTCCGCCACGCAAAGACCGCACGCCAATCAGGCGGCGGCGACCACGACCGCCCGCTGACGAAACGCGGCGAAGAGGATTCCAAACGCATCGGCCGCTATCTCACCGACGAGCAGCTTCTGCCCGATCTCGCTGTCGCCTCGGATTCGCGGCGTACACGTCAGACGCTCGATCTGGCGATGAAAGCCGCAAACCAGCATCCGCAAACGCGTCTCGACCGCGCGGTCTATCTCGCCGAGCCGCATACATTGCTCGACCTCATCCGCCGCACGCCCGCGGAAGTGCGCACGCTGCTCATCATCGGGCACAATCCCGGTATGGCCGATCTCGCGGCCCTGCTGACCGGCTTCGGCGACCGCTATGCCTTTGCCCGCATGAACGCGAAATTCCCGACCTCGGGTCTCGCTGTGCTCGATTTCCAGGTCGATCGTTGGGATGAGGTGCAGGAACGAGGCGGCCGGCTCGACCGGTTCGTCACGCCCGGCTCGCTCGATGCGGGCGTCGAAGACGATTGAGGCGGGACGTTCCCACTCTCTCCTGCCTTGCTGCGAGCGTCGCCCCTGGCATTGCCGGCGACATTTTCGTTCGGCCCGTCCGCCGGGCGATGGCTTCTATCGGAATGAACGGCTGACGGGGGTATCGCGCCGCCGGCGCATATGGGTCAAAGTCGCGACATCCTGCGCCACCCTCTCTTCGTCTGCGGCGGTATCCCGCCCCCGCATCAGATCGAGAATGATCCGCTCGTTGCTGTCGGCGATCCGGCGTTCGGCTGCCGAGATCGAAGCGTCCAGCGCCTCGGCGCATTTGGAGGTTGAAGTCATGGTCGTTGCGTCCCCTCACGCAGGCCGACACTTCACACAGGCTTAACTGTTTCGATGTGCGGTTTCGCACATGGCACTTGGAACCCCGACCGCACGGCGCGAACTCGGAACTCCCGCAAGCGATTCTTAGGGGTTACGGGGTCATTCTCCCAATTTTCCACGACATCGGCAACGTAGCGGCCGATATACACCCAGGATTTTTAGGAGCCCGGCATGACGGAATCACGAAGCCAAACACGGGCCGGCTGTCTCGTTCACGGTCAGATATCGGCGCCCGAGCTCGACGCGCCGATAGATTGCACGATCTGGGACATCAGCCACGCCGGCGCGCGCCTCATTCTCCCGGACGGGGCGAGCCTTCCGGACAGAATCAAGATTAGCACGCTCTTTTCGTTGCAGCCGCGCAATGCCGAGGTCTGCTGGCGCGCCGGCGGTGAGGTGGGCATTCGCCTCCTTCCAGATGAGAGTTCATCGGCGGAGGGCGAGCTCCTCGATCAGGTTCGCGCGGCCGAGGAGATCAATGCCGAGCTCGTTCAGCGTTTGCGCGACATGCAGCGCCAGCTCGAGGCCGCCGAGGCGCGCATGACGGCGAAGGCTCCCGAAGGGGCCGCCCTTGGATTGCCGGCCCAGCGCAATACCGCCGATCGCGACCGCGCGTTCACGTATGTGCTCGACGACGAGGCACGCATTCTTGTCACCGACGACGACCCGATTCTACGGGAATTTGCCCGCGTTCATCTCACCACGCCGAGCGCGGCGGTAGAGGTCGCTGAAAGCGCCGAGCAAGGACTCGAGTGCCTCGCCAAAGGCCAATTCGACATCGCGCTCATCGATCTCGAAATGCCGGGAATGGGTGGGCTTGAGATGATCAGGCGGCTACGTGACGATCCCCGGCATGGCGATCTGCCGATCGTCGTCGTCACCGGGCGCGATGACATGGGTTCGATCGATCTCGCTTACGAGGCGGGGGCGACGTCGTTCGTGACGAAGCCGGTCAATTGGCGGCTGATGAGCTATCAGCTGCGCTACGTCTTGCGTGCGCAACGCATGTATCGCGCACGTGTGGTTCCCTCAAAGGAGTTGGCGCTCGCCGGCTAAGACGCGCCTAGGCGCTGCGCCTCATCGGCGACGGCGGCGTGCTCAACATTGCATCGATTTCTGCCGCCGGGACTGGCTTCGAGAAGAGATAGCCCTGCAGGTAGTGGCAGCCGGCGATGCGCAGAAACTTCTGCTGCTCTGCCGTCTCGACGCCCTCGGCGGTGACTTTAAGGCCGAGCGCGCGCCCAAGCGCGATGACGGCATGCACGATCGCGGCCGACTGCATCATTGCGACATCGTCGATGAACGACTTGTCGATTTTCAGCTTCGTGAACGGCATACGGCGCAGATAGGACAGGCTCGAATAACCGATGCCAAAATCATCAAGCGCCAATCCGATGCCGAAGCTGCGCAGATGCCGCAGCTGAGCCTCGGCAGACCCGGGATCTTCGAAGAACGCCGTCTCGACCACTTCAAGCTCCAGCCGGGCCAGCGGAAACCCGGTTTCGCGCACGCTTTCAACGAGACGCTCGACAAAACGAGCTTTGTGAAATTGCGTCGGAGAGACGTTGACGCTGAGCGTGAGACTTGGCCACCTCAAGGCTTCGCGGGAGGCGCGTGTCAGGACCCAAGTGCCGAGTTCGTCGGAAAGACCATGCGCCTCGACCGCATAGAGGAAATCGACAGGGCCAATTGCGCCGCGAGTTGGGTGCTGCCAGCGCACCAGCGCCTCGACCCCCGCCATACCAGAGCCATCCGGCAGCATCTGGGGCTGATAGGCAAGAAAGAGCTCATCCCTTTCGATTGCGGCAACCAATTGCTCGCGGCTGAACATGCACTTTTCTCGATTGGCACGATCCCGACAGAGCAGAATGACACTTCGAGGTTAAGCAACCCTTGTCCAACGGCGCGTGGACCTGTTCGGCATTAAGCGCCTGCATAGAACTTTATGCGAAGCTTGCCGGATGCGGCTTCGCGGATCAATCAGCGCCAAACTGACGAGTCTCGTCCTGATCTCGGTCAGCCTCGCGCTTATGGTCGGAACGGCGATTGGCTTGTGGCAAGAGCTACAGCGCTACGCCATCGAAAAGCACGAGGCATTGCTCTCCCAGGCCAGCATTCTCGCCAGCGCCACATCGCAAGCCGCGCGCGTGCACGACACGCCTGCGGCACTACAGGCGCTGCGAGCGGTCGGGCGCATGCCCGGCGTTCTCTTCGCGGACCTGCGCGATAGCGAGGGTAAACCGATTGCCAGCCTCGGCGAGGCGATCCGCCTCTCCGATGAGGTGAACCTGGATAGAGCAAGCGACGTCGATATTCCGTTGCTGCTCCAGCTCCTCTCCGGGCGCACCGTGGCGGTCTCCGTGCCTGTCATCAGCGCCAGTGAGCGGGTCGGCACCCTCACCCTGATCAGCGATACGCGCGATCTTTTCGCGCGCTTTCGCCAATTTGTCTGGACCAATCTCGTTGGCGCCGTTTTGACGATCGTCATCGGGCTTGCGCTGTCGATCCGTTTGAAAAGGTCGATCACCCGTCCCCTTGCCGAACTCACCCAGACAATGTCCGGCATTCAAACCACGCATGAGTATGATCGATCTGTCGCGTTGCAAAGCGACGATGAGTTTGGCGTTCTTGCCTCCGCCTTTAACGGCATGATGGGTGAAATACGCAGCCGCGATACGCAACTCGCGCAACATATGGAACATTTGGAGAGCGAAGTTGCCGAACGCACGCGCGACCTTCGCGACGCGAAACAAGTTGCGGAGTCTGCCAACGCGGCAAAATCCGAATTTTTGGCCGTGATGAGCCACGAGATCCGCACGCCGATGAATGGGATGCTGGTCATGGCCGAATTGCTGGCTGCGGCCGACCTTCCCGAGCGGCAGCAGCGTTACGCCGAAGTGATTGCCCGCTCCGGCCAAAGTCTGCTTGCGGTGATCAACGACATTCTCGACTTTTCCAAAGTGGAAGCGGGCAAAATCGATCTTGAGACAATCGAGGTCGATGTCGCCGAGCTGATCGACACAAGCGTTAGCCTGTTCGCCGAGAAAGCGAAAACAAAAGGGTTGGATTTTGCCGCGTTGATCGAGCCGGACGTGCCGGCGCGGATCGACGGTGACCCCGTACGGATCAGCCAGATTCTTGGCAATCTCGTCAACAATGCGCTGAAATTCACAGCGGACGGATTCGTCCTTGTGCGCATTGCGCGCAGTCGAGACATGCTGCGCTTTAGCGTCAAGGATTCCGGCATCGGCATTCCGCTCGAAA
>JAFAVH010000287.1 GCA_019242655.1 Methylobacteriaceae bacterium | reverse complement strand
GCCAGGGCGTCGAGGCGCAGACGCTCGCCAACGTCTACCAGGCGCTTGACGCGAACCACGAAATCGTGCCGGTTCTGAACAAGATCGACCTGCCGGCGGCGGAGCCCGAGCGCGTCAAGGAGCAGATCGAGGACGTGGTCGGCCTTGATGCGTCCGACGCCGTGCTGATCTCGGCCAAGACCGGCTTCGGCATAGACGAGGTCCTGGAGGCGATCGTCACCCGCTTGCCGCCGCCGAAGGGCGACGAGGCCGCGCCGTTGAAGGCGCTGCTCGTCGATTCCTGGTACGACGCGTATCTCGGCGTGGTCGTGCTGGTGCGCGTCGTCGACGGCACGTTACGCAAGCATCAGCGCATCAAGATGATGGGCACGGACGCCCATTACGAGGTCGACCGCATCGGCGTGTTCCGGCCGAAGATGAGCGATGTCGACATGCTCGGCCCGGGCGAGGTCGGCTTCATCACCGCGCAGATCAAGCAGGTCGCCGACACGCGTGTCGGCGACACGATCACCGACGAGAAGCGCGGCACGGCGGAGCCGCTGCCCGGCTTCAAGCCGGCGCAGCCGGTCGTGTTCTGCGGGCTGTTTCCGGTCGATGCGGCGAACTTCGAGGATTTGCGCGCGGCGATGGGGAAGCTGCGGCTCAACGATGCGAGCTTCTCCTACGAGATGGAGAGCTCGGCGGCGCTCGGCTTCGGCTTCCGCTGCGGCTTTCTCGGATTGCTGCACCTCGAGATCATCCAGGAGCGGCTCGCGCGCGAGTTCAACCTCGATCTCATCGCCACCGCGCCGTCAGTCATCTACCGCATCAAGATGACATCAGGCGAAGTGATCGAATTGCATAATCCCGCCGACATGCCGGACCCCGTAAAGATCGCCGAGATCGAGGAGCCGTGGATCAAGGCGACGATCCTCACGCCGGACGAATATCTCGGCAGCGTTTTAAAGCTCTGTCAGGACCGGCGCGGCGTGCAGGTCGATCTCAATTATGTCGGCAAGCGCGCGATGGTCGTCTACGACCTGCCGCTCAACGAAGTCGTGTTCGATTTCTACGACCGGCTGAAATCGATCTCGAAGGGCTACGCGAGCTTCGACTATCAGCTCACCGATTATCGCGAAGGCGATCTCGTCAAAATGTCGATCCTGGTCAACGGCGATCCGGTCGACGCGTTGTCGATGCTCGTCCATCGCACGCGCGCCGACATGCGCGGGCGCGCCATGGTCGAGAAGCTGAAGGATTTGATCCCGCAGCACATGTTCCAGATCCCGATCCAGGCGGCGATCGGCGCCAAGATCATCGCGCGCGAGACAGTGCGCGCGCTGCGCAAGGACGTGACCGCCAAATGCTATGGCGGCGACGTAACGCGCAAGCGCAAGCTTCTCGAGAAGCAGAAGGAAGGCAAGAAGCGCATGCGGCAATTCGGCAAGGTCGAAATCCCGCAGGAGGCTTTCATCGCCGCGCTGAAGATGGATGCGTGACGCAGAGCCGGCGACGCCCGCATCCGATTTCGCCGCCCCGGCCGAGACTCATCCCAAGCGAATCCAGTGTGGGATTTCACACATGTCTCTCCGGCTCAGCCCGCAATGATGACGCGAAGCGTCACATTAGAGCGCTGGGGAGGGCTAAAATGAGGGAGAGCGATGAACTCGCCGGCCTTGTCCGGTCACTTGCCGCGGCGCTCGCGACGACGGGGAACACGCCGACACTGAGCCGATTGCTCAACATGGCTTTGCTCGAAGCCGCGGAGTGTCTCGTCCGCAGCGGCTTCGCGCCGGAGCGGCTGCACGCGCTCGGCGTGGCCGAGGATGTCGCGTATTTTATCGATGCAAAATACCACCCGACTGTATCCGGAATAAGCGGAAGCGGCCGACATTTGCGGCTGGTCGGCTCTTAAGTTGCGTTAGCGCACGCACAAGCACCTGGTTCTTGTATTGTACCCTTTTCCCACGGAGGGATTGAGCGCAATGTCGCGCCAAGACAATCACAAGAGCAGAGGTCCTCAAATGAAGGTTGCCGCGGTGGCCGGCCCGAAAGAGCCGCAGCCTATAGACAGGCATGTCGGCGCACGTATCCGGCACAAGCGAATGATGCTCGGCATCAGTCAGGAAGCGCTGGGCGATGCCCTCGGCGTGACGTTCCAGCAGGTGCAGAAATACGAAAAGGGCATGAATCGCGTCGGCGCAAGCCGGCTTCAGGCGATCGCAAATTTCCTCGAAGTACCGGTCTCGTATTTCTTCGATGGCGCGGGCGGCGGCTCGTCACGAGGTTCAAGCTCGGCGGCCAAAGACCAGGTTCTCGACCTTATCGCGACGCGCGAAGGCATCCGGCTTACCCGCGCCTTCGCCGGGATCAAGGACGCGCGCGTGCGCGCCAAGATTGTCAGCATGATCGAGGCGCTCGCCGGGACAAGCGACGACGACTGACGCAGAGGTGATCTAAGCTCACCTCAATCCTGCTTCTGACAATTCCGGTTCACGTGCAGGGCACGAGTCTTGCGATGCACGGACGCGTGCGCGCGAGAATGCGCGCGTGTTAGTCTTGCCTCGAAGGAGCATGCGATGAGCGTCGCAGAAGAGATCGTTGCCTCCGATGCCGCGCCAGCGGGAAGCTACGCGCGCAAGGCGCTTGCCGCATCCGCCGTCGGTTATGCGATGGACGGGTTCGACTTCCTGATCCTCGGCTTCATGATGAGCGCGATTGCCAGGGACCTCGGTCTCGGCGCGACCGCCGGCGCATCGCTTGCAACCTTCACGCTTATCGGCGCGGTGATCGGCGGCTTTGTCTTCGGCATGCTTGCCGACGCTTACGGCAGGGTGCGCGTCTTGAGCCTGACGATCCTCATCTTCGCGGCGTTCACCGGCCTCTCAGCATTCGCGCAGGGTTATTGGGATCTCGTCGCCTATCGCGCCATCGCGGGGCTCGGACTCGGCGGTGAGTTCGGCATCGGCATGGCGCTCGTTGCCGAAGCGTGGCCCGCGTCGCAACGGGCGCGCGCTTCCTCCTATGTCGGGCTCGGCTGGCAGGCGGGCGTGCTCGCCGCGGCTTTGATCACGCCGCTCTTGCTGCCGCTCATCGGCTGGCGCGGCATGTTCCTCGTCGGACTCGTGCCGGCATTCGCGTCGTTCTTCATTCGCCGCTCCGTCGGCGAGCCGGAGCTTTTCCAACGCAAGAAGGCGGGCGGCTTTCCCGTGCGTCTCCTCGTCAAAGATGCAGCGACGACGAAAGTCTCGCTCGGCATGTTCATTCTCTGCTCGGTGCAGAATTTCGGTTATTACGGCTTGATGATCTGGATGCCGAATTATCTGGCGAAGCAGTTCGGCTTCTCGTTGACGCAATCGGCGTTATGGACCTCCGTCACCATCCTCGGCATGGGCTTCGGCATCTGGCTTTTCGGTGAGCTCGCCGATCGCATCGGTAGGCGGCCGGTCTTTATCGCCTACCAAGCCGGCGCGTTCGTCATGGTGCTCGTCTATTCGCAGCTGACGAATCCCACGGCGCTCTTGATCGGCGGCGCGATCATGGGGCTGTTTGTCAACGGCATGCTCGGCGGCTATGGCGCGCTCATGTCGGAACTCTATCCGACGAATGCGCGGGCGACGGCGCAAAACGTGCTGTTCAATTTGGGCCGCGGCGTCGGCGGCTTCGGCCCGGTGGTGATTGCCAGTCTCGCCGGCGCATATTCTTTCTCGGCGGCAATCGCACTGTTGGCGCTGATCTACCTCATCGATATTGCCGCGACCTATTTCCTCATTCCCGAGCGCAAGGGAATGGCGCTCGAATAATTACGGCCACGCCGCAAGCAAACCGCGCAACGCCGCGATCACGGCAAGCGGCTGATCAATCATCACGTGATGGTCGGCATCCGGTATTGGGATATGCGGCGAACCGGGCGGCATTAGACTGATCGCGTAATTCGCGTCGGCCACGCGGATCAGTCGGGAACGGTCGCCGCGGATCAGCGCCATCGGCGAGCGTGCCTCCTTGAGGAGCGGCGTCGATTGCGAAAGCTGCAAGTTCTTCCATAAGAATGGGTCGAAGCGCCACGTCCATCCAGCATCGGCCCCGCCCGCGACTTCTTTCAATGACTCGCGCGCAATCGCGTCGGCGATGAAAAGATTGTCACAAGCTTGCGTCGGCGCGAAACGGAAGCGCGCCAGCGCCTGTTCGCGCGTCGCGTAAACGCGATGCGCGCGGTAGACGCGCTCCTTGCGTGGACGCGCGCGCCGCTCGGCAATGCGCTCAGGTGTAAAGATCGGCGGATCGACGAGAATTGTTGCGCCAAGCCGTTCGCCGTAACGCGCGCTGATGAAGATCGCGATATGCCCGCCGAACGAGTGGCCGACAAAGATCGGCTTTGTTGCACTGTCGAACAGACCGGCTGTCTCGGCGCTGGCAAGTGCCTCTGCGATGAAGGTTTCGATCGTGTAGGTTTCACGCCAATCCGAGCCGCCCATCCCGCCCCAAGAGATTGCGCAGAAGCGGTATTCCTCAGCCAAGAACGGCGCGATGAACCGCCACCATCCCGCGTGCGCGCCGTTGCCATGCAGAAGCAGAAGGCCCGGGCGCCCGCGCTCGCCCCAGGTGAGCATTTCGATCTTCGCGCCCTCGACCTCCACCATGTTGATTTCTGGGCGCTTCGCCATCGCATCGGCGAACCACGCGGGCGCGGGCGGCGCCGCGCCGCCAAATTGCGCAAGCGGCGCCTGCAGATGCGGATCGTCCATTTGGGCTGAAAACCGTCCTTGAAAGCGCGTCTCTCCCGACGGCGGCCGTTCATCGCCGCCGTCGCGCGTCGAAGTCAAGCGCTTGGCAGTGAAGCGCTTGGCGGGAGAAGCAGCCGCGCACAACCGGCTTGCCCGCCCGAACCGTGCTGATACAAGCGACCGAGACATCGCGCGCCCTATGAGGCGCGGATCAACGAGTGTCCCGCGTAAGGCGGGCCGAGGAGCGCGAGGAGCCCTATGGATTTTTCTCTTTCGGACCGCCAGCGTCATTGGCGCGACCGCGTCGCCGACTTCATGCACAAACATGTCTATCCGGCGGTCGACACGTATAGCGAGCAGATGAAGCCCGCCGACGGCAATCGCTGGATCGTCGTGCCGGTGCTCGAGGACCTGAAAAAGAAAGCGAAAGGCGAAGGCATTTGGAACCTCTTCCTGCCGCCCTCGCGCGAGCACGACGATGGCGAGTTCAAGGGCGCCGGCCTCACCAATCTCGAATATGCGCTCTGCGCCGAAGAAATGGGCCGCGTGCAGTTCGGCTCCGAAGTGTTCAATTGCTCGGCGCCCGACACAGGCAATATGGAAGTGCTGCATCGCTACGGTACGAAAGCGCAGAAAGAGAAGTGGCTGCGGCCGTTGATGAACGGCGAAATTCGCTCGGCCTTCTTGATGACCGAGCCCGATGTCGCCTCGTCCGATGCAACCAACATCGAGACCGAGATCGAGCGCGACGGCGATCACTACGTGATCAACGGCCGCAAATGGTGGTCGTCCGGCGTCGGCGATCCGCGCTGCAAGGTCGCGATCGTCATGGGCAAGACGGACAAGAATGCCGAACGCCATCGCCAACAGTCGCAGATTCTCGTGCCGCTCGATGCGAAAGGCGTCAAGGTCGTGCGCATACTGCCAGTGTTCGGCTTCGACGACGCGCCGCATGGCCATGCCGAGGTCATCCTCGACAATGTGCGCGTGCCCGCGGACAATCTGCTGCTCGGCGAAGGCCGCGGATTCGAGATCGCGCAAGGCCGTCTCGGCCCTGGCCGCATCCATCATTGCATGCGCACGATCGGCGTTGCCGAGACGGCGCTCGAGAAGATGGTGAAGCGTCTGCAATCGCGCGTCGCCTTCGGCAAGCGCATTTCCGAGCAATCGGTGTGGGAGCAGCGCATCGGCGAAGCGCGCACCAATATCGAGATGACGCGGCTCCTCTGCCTCAAGGCGGCGGACATGATGGACAAAGCCGGCAACAAGTCGGCGCAGCTCGAAATCGCGATGATCAAGGTCGCCGCGCCGAACATCGCGCTGAAAATCATCGACCAGGCGATCCAGGCGCATGGCGGCGGCGGCGTCACCAGCGATTTCGGCCTTGCCAAGTCGTATGCCGGCATCCGCACGCTGCGTCTCGCCGACGGGCCGGACGAAGTGCACAACCGCGCCATCGCGCGGCTGGAGATGAAGCGCTACACGAACGCCGGTCCCGCGTTGCAATGAGTGAAGCAGGCGGCGCCACTGCCGCGGATCATTTTGCAGGTACGAAACCGGTCGAGGAGCGCCATCGTTTCGACGAGGCGCGTCTCGATGAGTGGATGCGCGGCAATGTCGGGGGCTATAGCGGCCCGCTCACCGTCTCGCAATTCAAGGGCGGCCAGTCGAATCCGACGTACCGGCTCGACACGCCAGATGTCTCATATGTGCTGAGACGAAAGCCGTTCGGCAAATTGCTGCCCTCCGCGCACGCCGTCGATCGCGAATATCGCGTCATCACGGCGCTGCACGCGACGGGCTTTCCCGTCGCGCGCACATACGGGCTCTGCACCGACGATAGCGTCATCGGCGCGGCGTTCTACATCATGTCGATGGTCGAAGGCCGCATCTTTTGGGACGGCACGTTGCCTGGCATCGAACCGGGTGAACGACGCGCGATTTACGAGTCGGAAATCCGCACACTGGCGCGATTGCATCAATACGATCCGGAAAAGATCGGCCTTTCCGATTACGGCAAATCGGGAAACTATTTCGCGCGTCAGATCGATCGCTGGACAAAACAATATCGCGCCTCGGAAACGCAGACGATCGAGCCGATGAACAGGCTGATCGAATGGTTGCCGAAGACGGTGCCGACGCAGGAGCGCGTCTCCGTGGTGCACGGCGACTATCGTATCGACAACATGATCTTCCACGGCGACCGGCCGCAGGTCGCCGCCGTGCTCGATTGGGAATTATCGACGCTCGGCGATCCGCTCGCCGATTTCACCTACGTTTTGATGAACTGGTCGATGCCGCATGAGGGACGAAGCTCGCTCGGCGGTGTCGATGTCGCGAGCCTCGGCATTCCGACACAGGCGGACGTCGTCGCGATCTACTGCAAAGAAACGGGCCGCGGCGGCATTCCCGATCTCGACTGGTATTTTGCCTACAACCTGTTCCGCCTCTGCGGCATCGTGCAAGGGATTGCCGGCCGCGTCCGTGACGGCACCGCGGCGAGCGCGCGAGCGGTGGAGCAGGCCGCGCGTGCCGTGCCGCTTGCAGAAGCCGCTTGGCGCCATGCTGTGCGCGCCGGCGCCTGAGGCAATGTTGCGGTCCGACCGCACGGGAATAATCCCGTGCGGTCGGCGTTCTCCCCTTATGATTTTCAACCAGCGGCAGCCCCGGCGATAGCGCATGGACGATATTGCCGCGAATCTGGAGCCGCATATTCCAGGACTGCGCCGTTATGCCTGGGCCTTGTTGCGCGATCGCGAAGCTGCCGACGATCTTGTGCAGGATTGTCTCGAACATGCGCTTGCCGGCTGGCACATGCGCCGGCGCGACGGCAATCCGAAGGCATGGCTGTTTACGATTCTCCGCAACCTTCACATCTCCGAGCTGCGCCGCCGCGCGCGCCGCGGAACGCGCGTCGAGGTTGAAGAAGCTGATTCAGCGGAAGCTTTCCAGGAGGCGGATCCCGAGCGCCGGCTTATCTTTCGTGATTGTCTTTCCGCACTCGACACGCTTTCTGAGGAACAGAAATCGATATTGCTGCTTGTCGGCGTCGAAGACCTTTCCTACGCCGAGATGGCAAAAGCGCTCGATATTCCGATCGGCACTGTCATGTCGCGTTTGAGCCGCGCGCGCGAGCGCTTCCGTCAAGCAATGGAAACAGGCGCCGCGCCGCGATTGCGGAGAGTGAAATGAGCGGGCCGCCTCCCATGGGCGAGGACGATCTCAACGCCTTTATCGACGGGCGTCTGAGCTCGGAACGTCACGCACTCGTCGCCCGTTTTCTGGATGAACATCCGGAACTCGCCAAGCGCGTGGAAGCCGACATCGCCGCGCAAACGGCGCTGCGCGACAGCCTCCTCTTCAAGGCGACCGAACCGATTCCGGCGCGATTGCGCGTCGCCAATCTGGCCGCCACTCGACGCAGCGCGCCGCGTTATCGGCTGCAGATCGCCGCAGCGGCGGCGCTGCTGCTCATGTTTGGAGGCGTGGTTGGATGGTTCGCGCATGCGCGCCTTGCGGCGCCGCTCACGGCTGCTGACACTCCGCTCGCCGCGGAAGCGATGCGCGCTCACCGCGTCTTTGTGGTCGAGACGGTGCATCCCGTCGAGGTCGCCGCTGCGCAGGAAGCTCATCTTGTGCAGTGGCTGTCGCGCCGGCTCAATCATCCGCTGAAGGCTCCCGACCTTTCTGCACAAGGCTTTCATTTGATGGGCGGGAGGCTGCTGCCGGCGAATGCGGGCGCGGCGGCGCAACTCATGTATCAGAACGATGCCGGTGCGCGGCTCACCATCTATCTGCGCGCCGACGGCGACAAAGAGACGGCCTTCCAGTTTGTCCAGGGTCAGAACGCCTCGGCCTTCACCTGGACGGAGGACGGCTTCGGCTACGCGATTGCAGCTCAGGCCGATCGTGCGCAATTGCTGAGGATCGCCGAATCCGTCTATCAGCAGAATAAAGGAAGCGGCGAGCCGAAGCGGCCGCCGCCGACGTAGTCAATGACCCAAGAGGGAGAAAAAGATGGTTCGCACGGATTGGTTGGATGTCTGGGCACCGCGCATGCTCAGCGTGTTGCGCATTGTCGCTGGACTCATTTTCCTCGAGCACGGAACGCAAAAGCTGTTCGGCTTTCCGCCCGGCCCAAACCATCCCGCGGCGTTCACGATGATCTGGTTCGCTGCCGTTCTCGAACTCGTTGGCGGATTGTTGCTGATCGCCGGACTGTTCACGCGGCCCGTGGCGTTCATCCTGTCAGGCGAAATGGCGTTCGCGTATTGGATCGCGCATGCGCCGCGCAGCTTCTTCCCGGCTGTCAATTCGGGCGACGCGGCGATCCTCTATTGCTTCATCTTCCTTTATATCGCCGCCGCCGGGCCGGGACCTTGGAGCATCGATGCGATGTGGCGCGGGGGCGGCGGTCCGCTTTATCGCGGCCGCGCCGGCGCTATGCCGCTTCGCTAATCTCTGAAGCAGCGACGCTTTGAACGCGCTGCTTGCGCCACTGCGACCATGACGCGCTGAGCGCCGTGAGCGCCATGAAGCCGGCGGTGATTGCAAAAATCCACGCGGGATGACCGTGATCGAGCACAATTCCGAAGACGAGAGGGCCAACCGCTTGACCGACATTGAAGCCGGTCGTGACGACGCCGAACACACGGCCGGCCGCACCCTCGGGCACAGCCTCGCGCACCATCATGTCGCGCGAGGGCTGGATGATGCCTGAAAAGAAGCCCGCCGCGCTCAACAAAGCGATGACGGCCAATCCTGGCAACGAAAGCACGGCGACGAGCAGCACAAAGACGGCGCTCAACGCAAAGCCGAGTGCGGCAACGGCATTGTGATGGAGCGTGCGGTCGGCGATGACTCCGCCGGCAATAACCCCGAGAGCGGTCGCGAGGAGATAACCCGTGAGCGCAATGTTCGCACTCTCGAGCGACATCGCTTGCGCACCATGCAGGCCGGCGCCGGCAAAATTGCTGATGCCTGTTGAAGAGAGGCTGATCAGCGCGAAGAAGCCGGTGAGCGCAATGACGGCCGGGGTGAGAATGCGAACGGGCGGCGCGGTTGCCGCACTCTTGTCACGTGCGGGCACACTCGCCTTTCTCGCATTCGCGGAGCGTTCGAAAATGTCGAGGATCAGCGGAACCGCCACGACGAACGCGAGACAGCCCGCCGCCGCGACCGCAAGGCGATAACCCGCAATTCCCGTTAAGAACAGGATCGCCGCCGGCGCAGTGGCCGAGCCGAGATAGCCGGCAAACAGATGAAGCGAAAACATGCGTCCGATTCGCGGCGGCGAGATCGACGACGAGAGAATCGAATAATTGGCGGGGTGATAAACGGCGTTGGCAATGCCGCCGAGAGAAAAGCATGCCATCATGCATGGATAGGTCGGGATCGCTGCGAACAGGAGATAAGCAAAGCCGCCGAGACAGAGGCCGGCAACCAGGATCGAGCGCGCGTCGAAGCGATCGACGGCATAGCCCATCGGCGTCTGCAGGACGAGCGTCAAAATATTAAAGAGCGTGATCGCCAAGCCGAGCTCGACATAGCCGACATTGAGCTCGCTCTTGAGCAACGGAAACAGCGGCGGCAGAACCAGGTAAAAGACGTGGCTGGTGAAGTGCGCGGCGCTGACTTTGGCGCCGATCGCATATTCCGTGCGCTCGTCACCGGAGGCGCGCTCGCCCAAATCGGCCGTCTGGCTGGTCATGCTGCTGTCTAGCCCCTGCTCTCGGCGCTGACAAACCGAGCTTCGGTGTGCCAGCTATGCCGGTAACGCAGACAAGTCTGGTGATTCCGATAGGTTACCGGCATAAACTGCGCTTCACCGGCGGGAGAACAGCGTGCCGCACATCACAGTCGAATATTCGGCCAATCTGGACACGGCGATGCCGATCGCGAGCCTCATTGAGGATGTGCATCAGGCAGTGCTTGCGACCGGCATATGCAAGCTTGGCGCGGTGCGGACGCGCGCCGCGCGGCGCGACGTCTACGTGATTGCCGACGGCGACCCTGAGAATGCTTTCATCAACGTCGTCGCGCGGATCGGCCGCGGCCGCCCGCCGGAAAAGCGCCGGGCTTTGGCCGAAGCGATCATGACGGCGCTCGACTCGAAAACGGCAGCGCTTGCGGCATCGCGCGGACTCGCGCTCTCCGTCTATGTCGAGGAGATTGACGAGGACGGCGCGCTTCGCAAAAACAACCTGCACGCCCGCATGGAACAAAAGACAGCGCTGGGAAACGCCGCCGAATGAACAAGCCCGCCGCCCCGAAACTTGCCGCCAATCTGTCGCACGCCGAAAAGCATCTCGAGCGGTTTCGGACCGCACCGGCCATGCATCTGATCGCCGGCGAAGCAGTCCCCTCGCGTTCCGGTGAGACGTTCGAATCGCTCGATCCGACCAGCAACGAGGTGCTTTGCCGCGTCGCGTCCGGCAATGCCGAGGATGTCGATCGCGCCGCGATCGCCGCCGCATCTGCCTTCGAGACGTGGAGCTGCATTCCCGGTTCGAAGCGCCGCACCATTCTGCATGCGATCGCCGACAATATCGTCGCCCGCGCCGAAGAGATCGCGCTGATCGAAAGCAGCGATACCGGTCAGCCGATCCGCTACATGTCGAAAGCGGCGTTGCGCGGTGCCGAGAACTTCCGCTTCTTCGCCGACCGCGCACCCGAGGCGCGCGACGGTCTGTCGCTGCCGGACGAGCACCATCTCAATTACACGCTGCGTCAACCGATCGGGCCGGTCGGCATCATCACGCCGTGGAACACGCCGTTCATGCTGTCGACATGGAAGATCGCGCCGGCGCTCGCCGCGGGCTGCACGGTCGTGCACAAGCCGGCGGAATGGAGTCCGCTCAGCGCCGTCCTGCTCGCCGAAATCATCGACGAGACGATCCGCGCCCACGGTCTGCCCGCGGGCGTGATCAATCTCGTGCATGGATTCGGCGAGACGGCAGGCAAGGCGCTGACCGAGCATAAGCTCATCAAGGCGGTCGCCTTTGTCGGCGAGACGACGACCGGCTCGCATATCATGCGGCAAGGCGCCGGCACGCTGAAACGCGTGCATTTCGAATTGGGCGGCAAGAACCCGGTGATCGTCTTCGACGATGCCGATCTCGACCGCGCGCTCGATGCGGTTCTGTTCATGATCTACTCGCTGAACGGCGAGCGCTGCACGTCGTCCTCGCGCGCATTGGTACAGCGCCCGATCTATGATGCTTTCACCGCGCGTCTAGCCGAGCGCGTCAAGAAGATCAGGGTCGGCCATCCGCTCGATCCCGATACGGAGATCGGGCCGCTCATCCATCCGCGACATGCTGACAAGGTGCTGTCCTTCCCCAAATCCGCGCGCGACGAGGGCGCCAAGATCGCCTATGGCGGCGGCCGCGCGATGGAGGGCGCCGGCAATTACGTCGAGCCGACGCTCTACCTCGATGCCAAGACCGAGATGCGCATCGCGCAGGAGGAGATTTTCGGGCCCGTGCTCACCGTCATCCCGTTCGAGGACGAAGCCGAGGCGATCCGTATCGGCAATGACGTGCGCTACGGTCTCGCAGGTTATGTCTGGACGCGCGATCTCGGCCGCGCCCATCGCGTCGCGCGCGATCTCGAAGCCGGCATGATCTGGGTGAATTCGGAAAACGTGCGGCATTTGCCGACGCCATTCGGCGGCATGAAATATTCCGGCCTTGGCCGCGATGGCGGCGACTATTCTTTCGACTTCTATATGGAGACGAAGAATGTTGCGGTCGCTTTCGACAGCCATTCGATTGCACGCATCGGCGTCTGAGGAGGGCGACATGCCGATACCCGCGCCGGTTCTCTACCCGCCGTTCAACATCGTGCGTCTCAGCCACATCGTGCTCACCGTCACGGATTTGGCCGCCGCACGTGCCTTTTACGTCGACACGCTCGGCCTGCAGGTCACCGACGAGACCGATGATGCGATCTACATGCGTGCAATGGAGGAGCGCGGGCATCATTGCGTCGTCTTGGAGCGCGGCGATCACGCGCTGGCGAAGACGCTAAGTTTCAAAGTGTTCAGCGAAAGCGACCTCGACAAGGCGCACGACTATTTCAATTCACAGGGGATGAAGAGCGGTTGGGTCGAGCGCCCGTATCAGGGTCGCACGTTGCGCGCGGTCGATCCGCTCGGCATGCCGATCGAATTCTACTTTCGCATGGACAAGCTGAAGCCGATCCACCAGCAGTACAAGCTCTATCGCGGCGTGAAGCCGCTGCGCATCGATCATTTCAATTGCTATTCCGACGACGTGGAAACCTCGGTCGCGTTCTACAATTCACTCGGTTTCCGTATCACCGAATACACGGAAGCCGAAGATTCGGGGCAGCTATGGGCGGTGTGGATGCATCGCAAGGGCGGCATCCACGACATCGCGTTCACCAGCGGCTATGGCCCGCGCCTGCATCACGTGGCGTTCTGGGTGCCGACGCCGCTCAACATCATCGACCTTCTCGATCTGATGTCGACGACCGGCTATCTCTCGAATATCGAGCGCGGACCAGGCCGGCACGGCATTTCCAACGCGTTCTTCCTCTATATCCGCGATCCCGACGGCCACCGCATCGAAATCTATTGCTCGGATTACATGACCGTCGATCCCGATCTCGAACCGATCAAGTGGAACCTGCGCGATCCGCAGCGCCAAACGCTGTGGGGTTCGCCGGCGCCGCGCTCATGGTTCGAGGAAGGCAGCGTGTTTCCCGGCGTCGAGCCGCGCCGGCCGAAGCTCGAGGCGTCACCGATCATCGCGCCTTAGGCTTGCGCACCCACATTCCCGGAGCAATGCGCGTCTGCCTCTAGACCCCGGACCGCCTTCGGCGTCCGGGGAGGTGGCTGAGGACTAAGCCACCCGTTTCTGCTCGATCATCTCGCTCTGCGCCTCCACCGGCTTCGGCGTGTAGAACGACGCGCGCTCCTTGCCGCGCAACGCATCGCGCGTGAACAGAATCAAGTGATGCGCGACGAAGGTCATGCCGAAAATGTCTTCGACGCGGCCGCGCGTCAGCGCGTGGCGCACGGCGGCCCAGAACACGCGGCGATAATCGGCGAAGATACCGATGCGCACAGCGAGATTGAACGTCAGGATCAAGCCGCGCCGGATGTTGCGCCAGGTCAACTTGGCGCGCGCCGGCGTCTTGATGCGGTTGGCATAGGTCGCCTCGATCTGATGCCGGTAGCGCGCAAAAACGCGCTCGGGCGCATAGCAATAAGCAATGGAGCGGCGCCAACTTGCCAGAATCTCGTCGTGCGGGCGCAAGAACCGCACATTCGATTCGAGGTTCGGATCATCAACCAGCCGGCCGGCTTTGGCGAGGCGATCCCACAGCGGTGTTTTCGGCAGCGCCTGCAATAGATTCATCGTGAGGATCGGCACCTGCGATGCGTCGACAAATTCGATCAGCCGTTTCTCCGATTCCGCTGTCTCCGTATCGAGGCCGAAGATAATGCCTGACGTCACCTCGAGCCCGTAGGAATTCAGCGTGCGGATGCCCTCGAGCATCGGCACGGCGGCGTTCTGCTCCTTAACGATGCTCTTCAATGCTTCGAGCTCGGGCGTCTCGATCCCGACGAAAATCGTGATGAAGGCTGCCTGCCGCATCATCTCGAGTATGTCGGGCTGTTTGGCGATGTTCAGCGTCGCCTCGCAGGCGAATTGGATCGGGTAACCATGCCGCTTCTGCCAAGCGACGAGATGCGGCAGCATCTCGCGCGCCGCTTTGCGATTGCCGATGAAATTGTCGTCGACGAAATAGATGACGGTCGGCGGGTTCGGTTGCGCGATCATCGCGTCGAGCTCGCAGATGATCTGCTCCGGCGATTTCAGCCGCGGCTGACGTCCGTAAAGCGCCGGGATATCGCAGAACTCACAGCGATACGGGCAGCCGCTGGAAAATTGAATCGAGGAGAGAAGGTAGCGCTTCAGCGGCACCTTTTCGTAAGCCGGCAGCGGAAAGTCGGCGAGCGGCAGGCGCTCCTTCGTCTCGAAGCGCATCTGCGCCGCCGGCGCAGCAACGCTCGCATCGAGCGCGACAATCAGCGCATCCGTCGCATCGCCCAGTTCGCCGACATGCAGGTAGTCGAACGCGGGATACATGTCCGGCGCACCGGACACCGAAGAGCCGCCAAGGACGGTCAGCTTGCCCGCCGCCTTGGCGCGTTCGTTGATCGCGTTGATCTGCGGCGCCTGCACGTGCATGCCGCTGACAAGCACGATGTCGGCCCATGCAAAATCGCTCGGCTTCGCCGGAGCGATATTCTCGTCGATGAAGCGCACCTCCCAGCGCAGCGGCAGATAGGCGGCGATAACGAGCAGCCCCTGCGGCGGCATGAAGGCGCGTATGTCGCCCATCAACGCATAAGCGTGCTCGAACGTCGCGAAGGCCGGCGTGTAGGCGGGAAAGACGCAGAGCACGCGGCGGACGTTTTGAACCGGAACCGGACAGTGCACTTGCGGGTCCTCTCGGCGCGACAGCCCCATGAGGCAGCCGCGATCTCTTTCTTGCAGCCTCTTGCAGCCCGCACTTTACGTTAAAGCACAGCCATTCGAAGGCAAGCGTAAGGCGCGCGCGAAGCTGGAACCTAGCGGCGAATGCAGCATTGAAAGTCGCGTTGCAAATCCCGATCTGAGCAGCGCAACGTCAGGATTTTCTCGATGGCGCATGCCTCCTATTTCGACCACACGCTCACCGCCGAGGCGCGGATCGCGCGGCTGCGCCGGCTTGCCTGGCTGATCGACGGCGCGTTCAAGCTGCCGGGCTCGCGCTTCCGCTTCGGCCTCAATTCCGTGATCGGCCTGACGCCTGCGGCGGGAGACGCGCTCCTTGCCGCAATCTCGCTCTACATCGTCTATGAGGCCCGCCAGCTCGGGCTGCCGGCCTGGAAGATCGCCAAAATGCTGAAAAATGTCGCGGTGGAGACAGCCGCCGGCGCCATTCCTGTTCTGGGCACTCTCTTCGACGTCGCCTTCAAGGCCAATCTGCGCAATCTGGCGATCCTCGAAGAGCATTTCGGCGTCCGCGCAGGCGCAAAGACCCTCGATCTCCGACCGAATTGATCGCAGCAAAGCTTGCACCTAAGCTTGACTGACGACGGCACGAAGGACCGGCAATGACCATCCATGTCCATCAATTGCCGTGCCTTGCCGACAATTACGGCGTGCTCGTCCACGATTCCGGTACCGGCGCCACGGCCGCGATCGATGCGCCCGATGCCGCGCCTCTCCTTGCCGCGCTCGATGCGAACGGCTGGAAGCTCACCGACATCCTGCTGACGCATCATCATGCGGACCACGTGCAGGGCGTGCCGGGATTGAAAGCGAAGTTTCCGAATGCGCGCGTTGTCGGACCGAAGAAGGAAGCGTCGCGCATCGGCGGGCTCGACGTCGAGGTCGCCGAAGGCGACAACGTGAAGGTCGGTGGCATCGATCTCGCCGTATTCGACACGCCGGGACATACGGCGGGCCATATCGCCTACTATATTGCCAGCGATGATTTGCTTTTTGCCGGCGACACATTGTTCGCGCTCGGCTGCGGGCGCGTTCTCGAAGCGCCGATGGCGACGATGTATCACTCGCTGATGAAGCTCGCAGCGCTGCCGGGCGAGACGCAGGTTTATTGCGGTCACGAATACACACTGTCCAACGCGCGCTTCGCGCTAACGGTCGATCCCGACAACAATCTCCTGGCCGAGCGTGCGACCGAGGTCGAAGAGATACGCAAACAAGGCAAGCCGACGTTGCCGACCACGATTGCGCTCGAGACCGCCACCAATCCGTTCCTGCGCGCCGAAGATCCGGGTGTGCAGAAGGCGCTCGGCATGGAGGGCGGCGATCCGGTCGCGGTCTTCACAGAATTGCGCGAGCGGAAGAACAAGTTTTAGTTAGGCGGACGCAGCCGGTAGATCGCTGTGTGCAGGACATGCGCGACGGCTCGCGCGCCATTCGCAATTACCAGCGTGTCGAGATCGACGAAGCGGTGCCCCTTCTTCTCATAGTTTGCGGCGACGCGCGCGCGCACCGATAGCGTCTCGCCGATGCGCGCGATGGACGAATGCTGCACTTTGCTGCCGACGTGAATCCACGGACCGAGCAGGACGTTGTCCATCAGCGCATTGTTGCAGAGCCGCAGGATTCGGCCGGGATGCACGAGGCGCTCATTGCGATAAAGCGGATCACGCTCCCGCACGCCGTCGAGATACCATTGTGCATCTTGCTCGCTCATGTC
Source organism: Methylobacteriaceae bacterium (assembly GCA_019242655.1). Taxonomy (GTDB): domain Bacteria; phylum Pseudomonadota; class Alphaproteobacteria; order Rhizobiales; family Beijerinckiaceae; genus JAFASC01. The sequence goes on along the minus strand of JAFAVH010000287.1, from coordinate 3,294 downwards.
CCGCGTGACCGTGCCGAGCATTTTCCCCGGCGCGAGCGAACTCTCATCGGCTGGCTCTCTGTCCGCCGGTAGCGGCATCGCCGGATAGGCTTCGAGCGATGGCGCGTCGGCGTTGGCGAGCCGCGCCTTGGCGATCGCACAAAATACGCCGTCGCTTGCAACGCCGAGGGCAAGCCCGCCGCCCTCGGGTTCCGCCGTGACGTGCACCGGACGCGCGTCGTAGACAGGTTTGGCGAAACGGCAGTCGATCGCGCCGCGCTCGAGCCATTCGCGTCCCCAAACCTCGACGGGAAGGTGGCAGGCATAGGCGTAGACTTCGACGCCCGGCACGAGCGCGCCGGTAAAACCGAATTGCTTTGCGACCGCATCATCATGGATGCGATTTTCTGAAGCGCGCGAGAGGTTTTGCGCTTCGACTTCATAGCGCGGCAGCGTGCCAACTTGCATCATCTCTCCTCAGCGACCGGCGTCACGAGTTGCCGCCAGCCGATCCGGATAAATTGCGGCTCGAGACAGCCGAGCGCCACAGCGTAGACAATCACCCCAAGCCCGCCCTCGAGCGCGATACGCACGGCCGACCCGATATGCAACGTCTCCCATGGGACAAGCAGAAGCGCCGCAACCATGATCGCGGAGGCGAGGAAGATGCGGCCGGCGCTGCTCCACGGCAGCGGAAACGCGAACTTCCACCTGATATAACCGAAACACAGCGCCGCGCCGATAACGGAGGCAACGAGACAGCCCTCGACCGCGCCGGCAAGGCCGCCGAGATGAAGACCGGTCCAAGCGCCGGCGATCACGCACACGGCTTCGATCACGTTGATCACGATGCCGACATCGATCCGCTCCATCAAAATGAGCACCTGATCGGCGAAGTGAATGCGGATGTTGCGCACACCGCCCGCGATCGCCGCGAGCGGCAAGATGATCATCGTCGCCTCCTGGAACGAGCGCGACACGGTGAGCTCGACGAAGGGCCGCGTCAGCAGGCAGAGTCCGGCCGTTGCCGGCAGAACAAGCGCGATCAGAAGCACGCCGCCTTGCGCCAGTTGACGGAACGCGTCGTTGCGCGAGCCGGAGGCAAAGCTCCTGACTGCAAGCGGAAAAGACGCAGCTGAGACCAGCGTCGCGGCGACGCCGGTGAAGCGTTGTCCAAGCCCCCAGCCGACCGCGACCAGTCCGAGCGCTGTCGCGCCGGCGGCGTGTTCAACGACGACGCGAATGCCGTTCAAGCTGATCCAGCCGATCGCCCCGGCGATGACGATGGGTAATCCGAAGCCGAGTGCGGTTTGGATGATATCGCCCGGCAGCGGCCAGCTTACGCGCGCGACGTGAAGACGCGGCAACAACCAGATCAGCGCCGCCGCTTGTGCGCCGGCATAACCGATAAGCGCGCATTCAGGCGTAGGCGCGATGCCGATGACCGCAAGGAGCGCGAGTCCGAATCCGGCAACCGGACCCACGGTCTGTCCGACAGTGTAGTCGAAGATGCGGTGCTCCGAACGCGCACGCTCGCTGAGATGCTGAGTAATACAGCGCGTGACCGTGAATGCGACCGCGCCGAGAACGAGGGGAACGGTCGGCTCGACGCGAAGCAGAACGAGCGCGCCAATCGCGACCGCGGCCTGGATCAGCGCGGTCGAGACGAGGACCGCCGACTCCGCCGTGCGGTACGGTTGCCGGTCGGCCGGCGGCAAGAGCGCGAAATAGCGCAGCGTATATTGCGACCACCACGACAGCGAGAAGACGAAAGCGAGATCCTGCGCCGCGAAAATGAAGGTTAAGACGCCATAGAGGTCCGGCGCCATGAAATGCGTCCAGACGAGAGCCGCCACAAACTGTACGAAAGGGCCGATCAGCTGCGCCGGCAGATACAGGAAGGTGTGGCGGATCAGCATGCGGTCTCGGACCTACGGCCGCCGCGCACGGCGAGCGCCGGGCTCGTAGTATAGTGTATCGTTGAGGTTCGGCTAAAATTCCGCGGACCTCGGTAAAAACTCGGGATTGGTGTTGGACGCCGGACAGCGGCCGCTCAGACTTTTGTTCTATCTGCCCTCGCTGGCCGGTGGCGGCGCGGAGCGTTTGCTGGCGCAATTGGCGACCGGGCTGCGGCAGAAGGGGCATGAGATCACGTTCGTGATCGATACGGAAAGCACCGAAAATGCGGGTTTTGTCGATGCAGGCATCCGCCAAGTGCGGCTTGGCCCGAACCACGTCGCCAACGTCATGCGGCTCGCGCGCTTGCTTCGCGAGGAAAAGCCCGATGTGAGCCTGTCGGCGCTATCAGGGCAGAACTTGAAACATCTCGTGGCGGCGATACTGGCGGGGCGTTTACAGCGCGCCGTGCAGTCCTATCACGGCTTTTTCGAAGGCGAGCCGCGGCTCCTGTCGCGCCTGTCATATTTCCTGACGCCGCTCTCGTCGCGGTTGATGGCGAAAACAGTCTGCGTTTCCGATGCATTGCGAAACGAGTTGATGCGCCGCTTTCACGCATCGGCAACGCGGACGGTTCGCATTTACAACGCCGTGCCGAAAGCCGGCGACTTGATTTCGCGCGAGCGCAAGGAAGCGCGGCCGATCGTCCTTGCCTGCGGCAGGCTGTCGCCTGACAAGAATTATCCTTTTCTCATCCGCGCCTTTGCGCGCATGAAACGATCGGACCTGCGTCTCGTCATTCTCGGCGAAGGGCCGGAGCGCGCGACGATCGAAACCGAGATCGCGCGTCTCGAATTGGCGGATCGCGTTTCTCTTCCCGGTTATGCCGACACGGAGCACTGGTACGAGCGCGCCTCCTGCCTCGCGCTCACATCGAAGCGCGAGGCTTTCGGCCTCGTCTTGGTCGAGGCGCTGGCGGCAGGATTGCCTGTCGTTGCGACCGCGTCGGGCGGTCCCGACGAGATACTCGAGCATGGGCGTTACGGCCGCGTTGTCGCGCAGGGCGATGAAGCAAGTTTCGCCGCCGCACTTGATGCGGCACTCGCCGAGCCGGGCGATGCTGCCGCGCGAGTCGCACGGGCGAACGATTTCTCCATGGAGATTTGCGTCGCGACGTATGAAAAGCTCTTTTACGAAGTCGCGCAGCGATGAGTGAGCTGTCGCGGCGAGCGCTTCTGAGCGGTACCGCAGCACTGACACTCGCGCGCGCGGCGCCAAGCGCTGCACAGAATTATTGCAGCGATCCCGCCGCGGGACTGCCGTCAGCGACAAAGCTCGCGCCGCCGCTCGGCACGATCAGCAAGCGCGTGCAATGGGGCGTGGCGATCGAGCCGCCAGGTCTTTACGATCTAGAGCTCG
>JAFAVH010000203.1 GCA_019242655.1 Methylobacteriaceae bacterium | reverse complement strand
TAATAGGCTTGATTTGCCATCGCGACTTCGTGCACGAGCAAATTCACGCCCATTGCGTTTTTGATAAGATTCTCGCTGAAGCGGGTATCGCCGGATATGACCACCGATCTGCCGTCATAATCGACGCGGTAGCCATAAGCCGGCTTGATGAACACGCCGTGATCTACTTCGAAGGCCATGACCTTCACGCCGTTGTGTTCATAGACAATGCCGTCCTCGGAGAACTCGGATGGCGCAATGGTCACGCCTTCCATCGGATATTTTTCATCCTGATAGCGAATGCGGATGTCATCCCAGTAAGCGCGTTCGAGATTTTGCGTGAGAGAGACCAAGCCCTTCGGCCCGATGATCCGGAATGGCGTTTTGCGGTTCCCGTAGTAGCGGCCGATCCAGCCGGTGAGCCAGAGGTCAGGCAGCCCGCCGGTGTGATCGGAATGGAAATGCGTGATGAAAACAGCGTTGATCGATCCGATCGGAACGCCGATCTGGTTAAGCCGTATCGTGGCGCCGCGGCCGACATCGAACAGCAGCTTCTCCTGTCCCGCTTCGACGAGCGTGGCCGCGGCAAACCGATTGGCATCGGGAAACGGCGTACCCGTGCCAAGCAACGTCACTTTGAAATCCTGCGCATCTGCAGATGCGAGCGAAATAAAGAGCCCCAATGCAAACGCGGCGTGACGAATGGTCTTGAGCGCCACCTTACCCTCCCTTTGCCCCGCGATTATGCGGCAGGTTAGCGCGCAAACGCAGCGAAAGGAAATGCGAGCCTAAGGCCGGCCCGCCCGGTACCGTGCAAACCAGGTAAGGCCCTCGCGCGTGTCGCCGCGTGGGCAGTATTCGCAGCCGACAAAGCCCTGGTAACCGAGTCGGTCAATCTCGTCGAACAGGAAGGAAAAATTCAACTCTTCGCCATCGGGCTCGTTGCGGCCGGGAACGCTGGCGATCTGGATATGCCCGATCAGCGGCATGAGATGGCGCAAAGCCACCGCGACATCGCCATGAAGAATCTGTCGGTGATAGAGATCGAACTGCAGTTTGAGGTTCGGCCGGGTAAGCTCTTCGATGAGCCGGATTGCCGTCTTGAAATCCTGCAGGAAATAGCCGGGAATATCGCGTCCGTTGATCGGCTCGATCATCACGTCAATTTTGCGCGGTGCAAAGTAGTCCGCGGCAAAAGCGATGCTGCCGCGATAAGTTGCGGCAGCGTGATTGTCGTGCGAGGCGGCGAGGCCCGCCAGGACATGCACGCGCGGCGCGCCCGTGATCTCGGCATAGTGCGCGGCGCGAGCGATACCTTCACGAAAATCGCTGCCGCGGCCGGCAAGTGCCGCGACGCCGCGCTCGTCCGCGTTATTTCCCGGCGGAGCGTTGATCAACGCCATTGTCAAGTGGTTGCGCTCGAGCCGCTCGGCAATCGCTTCGGCCGGATGATCGTAGGGGAACAGCACTTCGACTGCGCGAAAACCGCAATCCGCCGCGGCATCGAAACGATCGAGAAATTCGTATTCGGTGAAGAGCCAGGTCACATTGGCGGCAAAGCGCGGCATCTTATCTGGCGCGCTTCTGCTCGATCACGTCCCAGATCGCGCTGGCGAGATCGGGGCCGCCGAGTTTTGCGATCGCGCGCAAACCTGTCGGCGAGGTGACGTTGATCTCGGTGAGATAGCCGTCGATCACGTCGATGCCGACGAAAATCAGTCCTCGCTGTTTCAGCTCGGGGCCGATTGTTTCACAAATCTTGCGCTCGCGTGGCGAAAGTTCCGTCGCCGCGGCGGCGCCGCCCCGGACCATGTTGGAGCGGATATCGTTCTCTGCCGGCACGCGATTGACGGCGCCGCGCGCTTCGCCATCGACAAGGATGATGCGCTTGTCGCCTTTCGCGATCGCGGGCAGGAATTTTTGGACGACCCACGGCTCGCGGAACGTCGTGTAGAATAAATCGTAGAGCGAGCCGAAATTTGGGTCTTTCTCCGCGACTTTGAAGACTGCCGCGCCGCCATGTCCGTGCAACGGCTTGATGACGATCTCGCCGTGCTCCTTGCGAAAACGCTCGATGGCGGCTTTATCACGCGTGATCAACGTTGGCGGCATCAATTGAGGGAACTGCATCACGAACAATTTTTCCGGCGCATTGCGCACGCTTGCCGGATCGTTCACGACAAGCGTCTTCGGCTGCAGATGCTCGAGAAAGTGTGTCGACGTTATGTAGGCAAGATCGAAGGGCGGATCCTGGCGCAGGAGCACGACATCCATTTCGGAGAGATCGGCGAGCGTGGGCTCGCCGAGCTTATAATGATCGCCTTCCTCGTCGCGGACCTCGATGTGCGAGACATCGGCCAGAACCTTGCCGCCGGCGAGCGACATGCGGTCCGGTGTGTAATAGAAAAGGCGATGACCGCGTGTCTGCGCCGCCAGCATCAGCGCGAACGTGGAGTCGCCGGCAATCCTAATCTTCTCGATAGGGTCCATCTGCACGGCAACTTTGAGCATGCGCCTCTCGTGATCTTGCGAAACGTTCCGGGCCGGCCGCGACCCTTGCGCGGGCGCGGAGGACGCGTCAACTCGGGTAGGGTTGATTGCACGTTAACCCGCCATGAAGGTGCGCTGCCTAGAATCGCGCTCTTGCGAACTGGGTGACTAACGTCCATGCGCGCGTTTTCGATCGGCAGCTCTCTCGTTCTCAGGCAATTCCTGTTCATGGTGGCTTTTGTCGCCCTGGGCTTCTCGGCCTATTACGTCGCCGGGGAAGTCGCCGAGACCGCTCGCAGCGCCGCGAGCGCCAGCAGCCCGACTGAAATGGCGCGTCTTGCGGCCGGAGCCAGTCAGCTCGCCGACCGGCTCTCCGGATTGCTCCTCCTCGGCACCGGCCTCTGCTGTCTTCTCATCCTCGTTGTCTCGATGCCGCTCCTCCACCGCAATCTGGCGATGCCGATCCAGCGGCTCGCCCAGCAGATGGGCGAACTCGCGGATGGCAATACCTCGATTGAAATCGTCGCGGCCGGCCGGCAGGATGAAATCGGCGCGATTGCCAGGGGGCTCGGCGTGCTCCGCGACGCCGTCCGCCACAACAACACGCTCGTCCAGGAATTGAAGGCGCGCGATGACCGCGAGGCGCGCCTTGTCCGCGAGGCGGCGATCCGGGCTAAGGCCGAGGACTTGGCGTCCGAACTTGCCGGCATGACAACCCGGCTCGGCGCGATGACCAAGCAGATGGCCGAGAACTCGGAAGCGGTCATCGCCGCCACCCGCAAGGCGCAGGAGGGATCGTCGTCGGCGCGGACGGCGTCCTTCGAAGCGTCGGCCAACGTGTCCTCGGTTGCGACTGCCTCCGAGCAATTGCTGGAGGCGATTGAGGAGATTAACCGCCAGGTGGTCGAATCGACCACGGTCGTGCGGCGCGCGGTGGCGGAAACGCAGGAATCGAGCGCCGGCATGGCGCGCCTTTCAGCCGCGGCGCGCCGGGTCGGCGACGTCGTCGATCTGATTTCGCGGATCGCCGCCCAGACCAACCTGCTCGCCTTGAATGCCACGATCGAGGCAGCCAGGGCAGGGGAGGCCGGCCGCGGGTTCGCGGTCGTGGCGCAGGAAGTGAAGACGCTCGCGACGCAAACCGCGCGCGCTACACAGGAGATTGCCGAGCAGATTGCCGAGATGCAGGCGGCGACCAATCTTTCCGTCGGCGCCATCGAAACGATCAAACAGAAGATCGGTGAGGTCGAACATATCACGTCGATGATCGCCTCGGCAGTGCACGAGCAGGGCGCCTCGACGCACGAAATTGCCCGCAACGTCCGCTCCGCCGCCTCCGGCACCAATGCGATGAACACGCATGTCGAGAACGTCGCGGGCGCGGTCGCGGCGACCGGCAACAGCGTCGAGGCGGTGGTCAACCTCGCCTATGAACTCGATCAGCTCGCAAGCCGCCTGCGGAACACCGCTAGCGGATTTGCCGCAAGCCTGACCGCCGCCGCCTAGCTGAACCTAGCTGCGGCCGGACTTCGGGGGCTGGCGGATGAGATCCTCGATCTCTTCGCCTGCAGCACCGACAATCCCCGAGGGGTCGACGGCGGTCTCCACATCTCGCGGGTCGAGGTCACCGCGCGCACCTCCGACCCCGCCGCCGGATACCGCGTAGCCGAGAGCGCCGGCGAAAGCGAGGAAGGGCATGACGCTGATCAGGGCCTGGAAGGCGTCCGCGAACAGCACGGCGGCCACCAGCGTGCCGGCGAGCCCGCCGCCGATTTGCAGAAACCCCATGAACGCGCTGGCCGCCCCCGCGCGGCTGCCGGCATTGGCGAGCGCGCCAGTCGTTGCGCCGGGGACAATCCAGGCCGAGCCGAAGGCCCAGAGCGCCGTCGGCCCAATGATCGTCGTCAGATTTGGCGGTAGGATGCGCAGGGCAATCCCCAGGATGAGACCCGCGGCGGCAATTATCGCCATTCCCCACGGCACCAGCCGGACGGCTTCGTAGCGTCGAAGCAGCTGCATCGTGACGAGATTTCCGGTGGCATAGGCGCCCGTCTGGATGAGCGTTGCAAGCCCGTATTGGGTCGGGGTGAGCCCCACCATCCCGATCAGCACGAAGGGCAGCAGAGCGGGCAGCGTGTAAAGCCCGCCAAACGCGCAGGACATGATCAGGCTGAAGCGCATGAAGGCGCGATCGCGGGCGAGTGCCGAATAGCTCCGCCAGATGTTTTTCGGCTGCGCCGCCGCGGCGTTGATATTCGGATTCGTCTCGGAAATGGCAAAGATCGTCACGCCGACGACAACAAGCCCGTAGACGACCATCAGCACGAAAATCGCATGCCATGCGAGGGTGCGCAGAAGCAGCGCGCCGATGCTCGGCGACACCGCCGGGCCGATGGCGAAGATCAGTCCGATGAGGTTCATGATGCGGGCCGAAGCCTGCCCCGTATACTGGTCGCGCACGACGGCGCGGGAGGTCGCCACACCCGCCGCGGCGCCGATCCCCTGCAACGCGCGGGCGACAAGCAGCCAGGTGATACTTGGCGCGAAGACCGCCAGCAGGCTGCCGGCGAGGTAGACGGAGAAGAAAACAAGTGCGACCGGCTTGCGCCCGTAGGCATCCGACAGCGGTCCGCAGACGAGCTGCGCAAAGGCAAAGCCAAGGAAGTAGAGCGTGATCGTCAGTTTGACGGTCGGCGGATCGGTGGCAAAGGCCTCGACTAGAGTCGGCATCGCCGGGGTGTAGAGCGCAAGGCTGATCGGGCCGAGCGCGACGATGAGCGCACCGAGAAGCGCGGTGCGCGTTGGCGACATCGATTGCGCTCTTGCCGTCACTTTGCTCCCCTCAGGCGCGTGTATATGCTCGCGCGCCGATCATCTACCCCGATCCGCTCGCATGGGGTGGGATCGCTGCTATTCGCATTAACAGCGCGCAAAGAGCACGTATGGCACTTGATCAGGACTCTCTGACGCAGCTCCTCGACACGGTCGAGCGCTTCGTGACCGAACGGCTGCGGCCGATGGAGCGCGAGGTTGCGGAGGAGGACCGCATCCCTGACCAAATCGCGCGTGAAATGAGGGAGCTCGGTCTCTTCGGCCTGAGCATTCCGGAGGAATATGGCGGGCTCGGGCTTACGATCTCGGAAGAAGTGCAAGTCGCGCGCCGTCTCGGCCACACCTCTCCCGCATTTCGCTCGCTCGCCGGGACGAATATCGGCATCGGGTCGCAGGCGATCGTCATGGACGGCACGCCGGAGCAGAAGGCGCATTACCTGCCGCGCCTTGCGAGCGGCGAGATCATCGGCTCATTCGCGCTGACCGAGCCTGAAGCGGGCTCTGATGCGGGCTCGTTGAAAACCACGGCACGGCGCGAGGGCAACGATTCCTATGTGATCAGTGGCGCCAAGCGATTCATCACCAACGCGCCGCATGCCGGCGTGTTCACCGTGTTTGCGCGTACCGATCTTCAAAGCAAGGACGCGCGCGGCGTTTCGGCCTTCCTTGTCGATGCAGGGTTGCCCGGTCTTTCGGTCGGCAAGGCCGACAAGAAGATGGGGCAGAAAGGTGCGCACACGGCCGACGTCATTTTTGACGACGTGCGCGTTCCCGCTGACGCGATCGTCGGGGGCCCGGCGATGGAGAACCAGGGTTTCAAGACCGCGATGCGTGTCCTGGATCGCGGCCGGCTGCATATCTCATCGGTATGCGTCGGTGTCGCAGAGCGGCTCATCGACGATGCGTTGCGTTACGCTATGGAGCGCAAGCAATTTGGACAGCCCATCGCCGAATTCCAGCTGGTGCAGGCGATGCTCGCCGACTCGAAAACGGAGGCTTTTGCCGCGCGCTGCATGGTGGAAGAGACCGCGCGGCGAAAGGATCGCGGCGACAACGTCTCGACCGAAGCTGCGTGCTGCAAACTTTTCGCCTCCGAGATGGTCGGGCGCGTCGCCGACCGCGCCGTACAGATCCATGGCGGGGCGGGGTACATGGCGGAATACGATGTCGAGCGATTCTATCGCGACGTGCGTCTATTCCGCATCTACGAAGGTACAAGCCAGGTCCAACAGCTTGTCATCGCGCGCAACATGATACGCGAAGCGCGGATGTAAGCTGGTAACGAAAGCATTGGGAGGAGAGATGAAGATTTCAGGACTGTTGCTGCTCGCCTGCGCGCTTGCCGTCGGTGCTTGCCCGGCGTTTGCGCAGGTGAAAGTTGGTGTCACCGTGTCGGCGACAGGGCCGCAGGCCTCGCTCGGCGTACCGGAGGTCAACGCGATCGGGCTATTGCCCAAGGACATCGGCGGTCAGAAAGTCGAATACACGATCCTCGACGACAAATCCGACACGACTCAGGTCGTCGCCAATACGCGCAAGCTCATTGCCGAGAACGTCGACGTGATCATCGGCTCAAGCACGACGCCGAATACGCTGGCAATGATCGGCCCCGTTGCCGAGGGACAGACGCCGGTGATCTCGCTTGCCTCATCGGCGCGTCTCGTCTCGCCGATGGACGATCAGAAGAAGTGGATTTTCAAGACGCCGCATTCGGATTCACATATGGCCTCGGCGATTGCCGATCACGCGGCGAAGAACGGCGTGAAGAAGATCGCCTTCATCGGCTTCAACAACGCGCTCGGCGATGCTTTCTCGGATGAGATCACCCGCTATGCCGGGCAGAAGAACATTCAGGTCGTCGCGAACGAGCGTTTCGCACCGAATGATACGAGCGTCCTCGGACAGGTCTTGAAACTGCTCGCCGCCAGCCCGGACGCGATCGTCATCGGCGCGTCGGGAACGCCTGCCGCCCTGCCGGCCATCGCGCTGGCGCAGCGCAATTACGCGGGCAAAATCTATTTCAATCACGGCGTCTCGAACAACGACTTCGTCCGCGTCTGCGCCAAGAATTGCGACAACGCTTATGTGCCGACAGGTCCCGTGATGGTTGCCGATCAGCTGCCAGACTCCAATCCGGTGAAGAAGAACGCGCTTGCTTTCGTCAAGGAGTATGAAGGCAAGTTTGGCGCAGGCTCCGTGTCGATCTTTGCCGCCTATTCCGCCGATACCGGGCTCATCTTGGAGCAGGCAATTCCCGTCGCGCTGAAGAAGGCCAAGCCCGGGAGCGCGGAATTCCGCCAGGCGCTGCGCGATGCAATCGAATCGGTTCATCAGCTCGCAACGACGACCGGCATCGTCAATATGGGCCCGCTGGACCATGTCGGCCTCGGCTTCGACGCGCCGGTCATGGCGCAGATCGTCGACGGCAAGTGGCGACTGGCGAAATAGCGGATGCCGAGCGCCGCGGTCGAGCGTTACGCAATTTCGGACGCACGGGCGCTCGCGCAAAACTTCGACATCAAACGGATCGATACGGCGTTTCTCGCCGATCCCTTCCCGACATACCAAGCACTGCGCGCGTACGATCCCGTCCATCGTATGCCGGACGGATCGTATTTCCTGACGCGCTACGACGATTGCCTCACTGTCTATCGCGAGCACGATATCTGGCGTTCCGAGAAACGCGTCGATTTCCGGCCGGCGTTTGGCGACAGTCTGCTTTACGAGCATCACACAACAAGTCTTGTCTTCAACGATCCACCGTATCATACGCGTGTGCGCAAGCTGCTTGCGCCCGCCTTCACGCCGCGCGCGCTCGGCCGTTTGCAGCCGCA
>JAFAVH010000320.1 GCA_019242655.1 Methylobacteriaceae bacterium | reverse complement strand
GTGCCCTCGCAATATCGCGGGCCGTTCGCACATTACATGACGCTGCTCCTGCCGGGCCTGTGCGCAACGGGCGCGATACATTTCGCCATCAATCCGATGTTCCAGATCGGCAAGAAGACCGCGCCGCTGATCGGCGCAGCGTTGTTCGGTTGCGCAATGAACGCCGCGCTGATTGTGCTTCTCGCGCGCGGCGGCGACGCATCCGGTCTCGCAATCGCGCAGAGCGGCGCGGCGATTGCGTCTTTGATCGCGCTGCTCGCTTTTGCAGCGCGCACGCGCCCGCATTGGCCGGCCGCACGCGATCTCGCCGCGATTGCGATCGGCACATGCGCGATGCTCCTGGCGCTCATGCCGCTGCGCAATGCGACACCCGGCGTGCTGACGCTTGCCGCAGAGATTATCATCGGTATTGCTGTCTTCGGCGGACTTATGCTGGCATCGAACGCGATCGGTTCGCGGCAGCTCTTGCTCGCGCGTATGTTCGCTTGGCCGGCTCAGGCGCGCTGAGCGAGAGGGCAGCGCTCTCTTTCATCCAAATTCAAGCGTTTAATGCACGAGCTCGCGCATCGCGCCGTCGAGCCCTTCGAGCGTCAACGGGAACATGCGGTTTGCAAAGAGCCGCTGCACCAGACGGATCGATTGCGTGTAATCCCATTGGTTCTGCGCCACCGGATTGAGCCAGACCGTATGCGGATAGGTGCGCGTCACGCGCTCGAGCCACGCCGCGCCCGCCTCCTCGTTCATATGCTCGACCGAGCCGCCGGGCATGGTGATCTCGTAAGGCGACATCGACGCATCGCCGACGAAGATCACCTTGTAATCGTGCGGATAGGTGTGCAGCACGTCCCATGTCGGCGTGCGATCGGTGAAGCGGCGGCGGTTTTCCTTCCACACGCCCTCGTACAGACAATTGTGGAAGTAGAAATGCTCCATATGCTTGAACTCAGTCTTCGCTGCCGAAAACAGCTCCTCAACCTGCTGGATGTGCCAATCCATCGAGCCGCCGATATCGAAGAAGAGCAGCACCTTCACCGCGTTGCGGCGCTCGGGCCGCATCTTCACGTCGAGATAGCCCTGCCGCGCCGTCTCCTTGATCGTCGTATCGAGATCGAGCTCGTCCGGCGCGCCGGTGCGCGCAAACTTGCGCAAGCGCCGTAACGCGATCTTGATGTTGCGGGTGCCGAGCTCGGTCTCGCCGTCGAGATCTTTGAACTCGCGCTTGTCCCACACTTTCACCGCGCGGAAATTGCGGTTGCCGTCCTGGCCGATGCGAATGCCTTCGGGATTGTAGCCGTAGGCGCCGTATGGCGACGTGCCGGCCGTGCCGATCCATTTGCTGCCGCCCTGATGGCGGCCCTTCTGTTCTTTCAGCCGCTCGCGCAACGTCTCCATGAGCTTGTCCCAGCCCATCGCTTCGATCTGCTGCTTCTCTTCGTCGGTAAGATATTTCTCGGCGAGCTTCTTCAGCCATTCCGCCGGAATTTCCACGGTTTCCATCGCCTGCAGCAGGTTTTCCAGGCCTTTGAAGGTCGCGCCGAAAACGCGATCGAACTTGTCGAGATTGCGCTCGTCCTTCACCAGCGTCGTGCGTGCGAGATAGTAGAAGTCGTCGACAGAGGTGCCGGCGAGGTCGGCATCGAGCGCCTCCATCAAGGTCAGATATTCGCGCAGCGTGACCGGAACCTGCGCGTCGCGGAGCGAGGTGAAGAAGGTGAGAAACATGGCTCACATGTCGCGCTTGTGCCTGGAGGCGTCAAGCTTTGCGCCGAGTTGCTCGAATACGACCTCGCAGGTCATGAGATCGAGGTGGCCGCCGCCGGCATTCTTGAAGAAGGTGATGTCCGCCAGCGACTGCCGCCCTGCTGCACCGGCGGCGAGGTCGTAAAGATCGCCGAGAACGTCGCTCTCCTTGATGGCACCGCTGGCGATCGGCTGCAGAATGTCGCCGACGCCGTGGAAGGCGGATTCCCGCCGGTCGACGAAGATGCGTGCGCGCCGCGCCGCCTCGTCGTCAGCTTCGCGCGTCTCTCGCGTGTAGCCGCCGACCAGATCGAGATGCACGCCGGGTGGTATGTTAGCGCCCTTGATCAACGGCTCGTGCGAGCGGGTGCATGTGGTGATTACATCAGCGATCCGCGTCGCGGCATCGAGATTTGCCGCTGCTTCGGCGGCAATCCCGTCGCCGCGTAAGCGCGCAGCGAGCGCTTCTGCACGCGTCATCGTCCGGTTCCAGATGATGATCCGCCGAAGCGATGGCCGTACGGTGCGGTGCGCCCGCACGAGCCAAGCCGCCATCTCGCCGGCGCCGACAACGAGCAACACTTCGGGATCGTTCGGTGCGAGAAACTTCGCGGCCAAAGCGGAATCGGCTGCCGTCCGCCAATGCGTGATTGCCGTGCCGTCGATGACCGCGAGCGGGCGTCCGTCGACGCCGTCGAACAAAACGCAGACCGCTTGCACCGCCGGCATCTTTCCCGCGGCGAGATTGCCGGGGAAGCTCGTGAACATCTTGCTCGCCATGTAGCGGCCGCGATCGACGGCGCTGCGGACGACGTATTGCCCGCGCTCGTCGCCCAGAAAACCGTCGAGCATTTCGGCCCTCGGCCGGCGATGCGCTTCCTCCATCGCCGCGATCAGAATGGGAAACGTCAGGATGCGCGCAACGTCGGCGCCGCTTATGAAGTGCATCGCGGCGCCCGCGATTCCTCAGGCTGCGAGACTCTAACCGGCGCCGGAGCGGATTTCGCGATTCGCCAGCGGCAATGTTTTGCGCACCTGCTGCGGATACCAGCGCGTGAACCAGATCGCGCCGGCAAGCGCCGCAACCGTCACCGCGATCCCGACCCAGAGCGGAATCGCGGGAAAGAACGCCATGACCACATCGGCAGCAATGAGAACAAAAAAGGCGGCGGCCCAGACGCCGCTGATCCTATAGTTTGTCGCGATGAATTGCGGGCTCGTCCAAAATTCCTCCGGCACTTCCTCGCGCGCAAACTGCAAAGTGAACGGCCGCTTTGCAATCAACGAGCCGAGCACGATCACGAGCAGTCCGAGATCAACCGCGAGCCGCGCTTCGACGATCGTCCAATCATAGCGGGTGATTGCCGTGAAGATCGCCAGCCCGCCGAACAAAACGACCGTGCCGGCTTCCAAAATCTTGATCGACTTGCCGCGCCGGCGCTCGCGCAGGATCAACAGCGCGGAGAGCGCGGCGGCCGCGATCAGCGCGAACAAGACATCGCCGGAGCGCATCAGCACGGCAAACAGAATGAACGGTCCGAAGCTCAGAAGAATGTTCATGGGACAGCCTGTGCCTGGCGCATCGCCGCACGCATCTTGCGATAGATGATCGAGCGGAAGATGAGGTACTGCACGCCAAAGGCGCCGATCTTGGCGCCCATCGCGCCGACGGAAACGAACCACGCCCATAACCGCATATCGCCGGTCGCGGCAATCGCGATATTGGCGAGGCCGAGCACGATCATCAAAGACGCCCAGCAATAGCCGGCGGCGACGATGACATTTGCCGGGACATGTTCCCTCACGAATGGCGGCAGGTAGCGCTGCATCCAGCCGCGCCGCAGCATCACCGCGCCGATGGCGAAATGCGCGATGCTTGGTTTCATCATAACAAAGCGCGGGTCGCGCGTGAGGATCGTCGCGCCGCCGAGCACGATGACGAGGCCGAGGCTCGCCCAAGCCATCACATCGAGTGTGCGGCCTTGATGACGTGCGAGTGCAAACTGGCCGAGAGCGCCGGCGATCGCCACCCCGGTCGCCACGTAGATGTTGCCCGTGACGATCCACAGCGCGAGAAACAGCAGCGTCGAGAAGAAATCGGCAAAGAGCTGCTTGAAGACTTGTGTCATGTCGTCAACCGTCCTTCGCCGCGAGGTCAGGCGGGAACGAAATTACCATGAAAGCCGAAGGGCACGCGATGCGAGAGTTCGACCGTCGCGATCGGGCCGCGCTCGACGTCGCCGGCTTCGAGCACGACGAGGTCGCTGCGCCGCTCCGCTGCGCGCCAGATAACGGCGAGCAGCCAGCCGTCGCCTTCTTCCGCGTCGGTGGCGCGCGGCACGAAGACCGGCTCCGATGTCGCGTCGCCGTCCGGCAGCAGATAGAGGTTGCGCTTTGTGCTCTCCGCGTCGACATGCGCGATCGCGTCGAAACTGTCGCGGTGCTGCCGCCCGGGCGCAGCACAGGCGTACCAGCCGTGACGATGCTTCAGTCCGGCGCGGCGATCGTCGATGCGCGGGAACTCGCCGGTGAGCTCGTCGAGGTAATCCTGCGTGAAGCGGTCGGTGTTCGCGGTAAGATCGAACGTCCAGCGGCAGAGCCGCGCGCGCGACTTCATCGGATCGGGCGCCGAACCGTCGGCATGCGGAAACAGCGGCGGCTCCTCGAACTGCATGACGTCGGCATAAATTTTGTCGCCGTCCTCCCACGCATTCATCACGTGGAACACATAAGCTGCATCGCCGCGGAACCACTTCATGTCACCGATCGCGCCGCCGCGCGGCAGAACGCCGATGGCGGCGCCCTTCTCCGGCTCCCACGCGAAGGGCGGGCCGCCGCGCATCGCCCGCTGCAGGCTCGCGGTCAACGGCAGGATCGGAAACAGCACATGCCGCGCGGTGACGACGAAATCGTGCACCATGCTGGCATAAGGCGCATCGAAACGCTCGAACCGCGTGACCGCGCCGGATGAATCCATGGTGCCGTAGGTCATGCCGGCGGAGAGCGGGCCGCTCGCGCCATAGCCGAAAAAGATCATCTCGCCGCTGACGGGATCGATCTTCGGATGCGCGGTGAACGGCCCGCGCAAAGCGCCGAAATCGCGCTGGCCGTCGGTCGCCAACGTGCGCGGATCGATCTCGATCGGAAGATGCGCCTCTTCGAGCGCTAACAGGCGCCCGGCGTGCCAGACGACGTTGGTGTTGGCGACGCCTTCGTCCTTGACTTGAACGGCGGGTGCGCCGGGTAGGCGGTCGCCGCCGAACCCGGCAAAGAGGGCGCGGCCGGCATCATGCTCGGCCTGCCATTTGGCGGTGCGTATCCAGCGGTTCCGGTAGGCGGCGCGGCCTTTCGCCAGTGTGAAGGCGTGCAGCATGCCGTCGCCGGTAAACCAGTGGTTCCTCGGATCGGCGACCGGGAACTGCGGGTTCGGCCCGTTGCGGAACAGCGTGCCGCGAAGCTCGCGCGGCAATTCGCCCTTCACAGGCAGGAACTCGGCCTCGCATTTTATTGTGATCGGCGCGTAATTGTTGGTGAGGCGTTCCCCGACCGGCTGCTGTGCTTGCACGTCCGCCATGCTGGCCTCCTCGCCTGCTGTGCAGGCTCTCATAACAGCGGCCAGAAACAATGTAAATACTATTTACATTGCTCCTCAGCGGCTCGGGCATCCTTGATGGGCCGTGCCCCACCCGCTAGCTTCCGACGCGATGCGGAACCACGATTCAGGGCCGAAGACGCTTGAAGCCGATGCGGTCCGCGTGTGGTTTCGCCTGCTGCGGCTGGAAAGCCGGATCAACGCGGCCCTGGGATCACGTTTGCGCGGGCTCGGCCTCACTGCCCCGCAATGCGACGTGCTCACCACCCTCACCGAGCGCGAGGGCGTGAGCCAGCAGGAACTTGCCGAGCGTCTCTATGTCACCAAAGGCAACATTTCCGGCTTGATCGACCGGCTCGTCAGCGGCGGCCTCGTCGAGCGGCGTGCCATTGCCGGCGACCGGCGCTCGCACGCAATCTTCCTCACGTCGGCCGGGCGGCAACGGGCCGACGAGGCGATCGCCATGCAGCGCGCCTTCGTCGGCGAGACCTTCGGCCGGCTGCCGCCCGAGAAGCTCATCGCCTTTGAGGAACTCCTGATCCTCACCCGCGATCTCGTTCGCGCCCAATCCGCCGCGGCCGAGGAACGCGGCAAGACTGAAGATGTGCGCGTGCTGGCTGCGTCGACGGCATGAACCTTGGCGGGACGGCGCGGTTAGCAGTGGCGGGCGCGCTCTTGGCGACCCTCGGCCTCACGATCTCACCCGCAGAGGCGCAGCGTTACCGGCGCGGGTGGTTCTTCGATCCACCATACCCTGCGCAGACGTGGCGATCCGATCGCACCCGATCCGGGCGTAGGACGAATTCCCGCGGGACGATTGCCGACGTTCCCCTGCCGCCACGGCGGCCGGCCGAGTTCGCCGCGCCGGCGCCGGCACTAGCATCGCCGCAGCCGCAAGCACCGACGCCGTCGCAGACAAGCACGCTGACTATCCCTGCGGGAGACGATGCCGAAACCTGCGCTGCCGTGCTTGCCGCCGGACATGTCGCCGCCGAGGCGAGTCCGCCGATCCGTTCCGGCGCGTGCGGCATCGATCATCCGCTCATGCTCAAGGCGATCGTTCTTGCCGACAAGCGGCAGATCAAGCTCGAGCCACCCGTCGCAATGCGCTGCCGCCTCGCCGAAGCGATCGCGGCCTGGATCATCGAGGACGTGGCGCCCGCAATCGTCGCGGCCGGCAAGCCGCTCGAGGCGCTGAGCGGCGTCGGCGCCTATGAGTGCCGCGGCCGTAACGGCGTTCCCGGCGCGAAGCTCAGCGAGCATGCGATCGGCAATGCATTCGACATTTCCGCTCTGAAGCTTACTGACGGGCACATCATGAGCGTGCAGGAGCAGAAGAATGTCGAGCTCTTCGAGAAGGTTCGCGCCAGCGCCTGCGCGCGATTCATGACCGTGCTCGGTCCGGGATCGGACGCCGCGCACAAAACGCATTTGCACGTCGATCTGCAGGAACGGCGGCACGGTTACAAAATGTGCCAATGGGACGTTGCGCCGAAGGCACCACCGGCTCCGGCGGCTGCCGATCAAGCGCCGCCGCCTGCGGATAAGCCGGCCGGCACCGCTGAGAAAAAGAATGAGCAGCAGCCGCTGTCTCCCACCCGCGCGTCTGCTAGAAGGCGATAGATGACACCGGCGGCCTTTTCGCTTCTCACCGTTTGCGGGCTTGAAGAGCTTGAGACCCATCGCGAACGCCGCGTGACCGACGTTCTCTCCCTGCTCGATCCCGGCGCGCCGGAGCCGAGTGCGTTCGATGCCTACAATCAGCATCACCGCGTGACATTGCGTTTCCACGACATCATCGAGCCGCAGCTCGGCTTGATTCCGCCCGAGCCGAAAGACGTCGAGGCGATCCTGAAATTCGGCAAGGAGCTTGAAGAACAGGAAACCTATGGCGGCGAGCGGCATCTGCTCATTCATTGCCACATGGGAATTTCGCGCTCGACGGCAGCGATGGCGATGCTGCTCGCACAAGCTCATCCTGAGCAGGACGAAGAGGCGATTGCCGAGCGCCTGACAACGATCCGGCCGAAGGCCTGGCCGAACACGCGCATGACGGCCTTCGCCGACGAAATACTGTCGCGCGACGGCCGGCTGACGCATGCCGCGCACAAGATGCACGGCCGCTTGCTCGCGCTGCAGCCGCATCTCGCCGACGTGATGCGCCGCATCGGCCGCGGCCGTGAAGTCGAGATGGCAATCGCGCCTTAAGGGAAGTCGCTCATGCTGACACGCCGGGACTGGATCAGGGGCTCATCGGCGATGGCCCTTGCGAGCGCCGGCGGTGCTTTTGCGCAAACGCCACAACAACAGCAAATGCGCGCGAAGCAGTTCGTCATCGATTGCCACGGCCACTATACGACCGAACCGCCGGAACTTGGTGAGTACCGCAAGGCGCAGATCGCGGCATTGTCGGACCCGGCCAAATCGCCGCCGCCGTCAAGCCTCAAGATCAGCGACGATCAACTGCGCGAGAGCGTGCAAATCCAACTGCGGCTGCAACGTGAGCGCGGCAGCGACATGACGATCTTCTCGCCGCGTGCTGCCGGCATGTCTCATCACATCGGCACGGCGGATACGAGCCGCGATTGGACGCTCGTCTCCAACGAGCTCATCCACCGCATCTGCACTCTGTTCCCGCAAAACTTCATCGGTGTCGGTCAATTGCCGCAATCGCCCGGCGTTCGTCCCAGCAATTGCATCGACGAGATGGAACGCTGCGTAAAGTCTTACGGCTTTGTCGGGTTCAACCTCAATCCCGATCCGTCCGGCGGCTTTTGGCGCGATCCGCCGCTGACGGATCCCTGGTGGTATCCGGTCTACGAAAAGCTGGTCGAGCTCGACGTTCCGGCAATGGTGCATGTCAGCGCCTCGGTCAATCCGAACTTCCAGACGACGGGCGGCCACTATATCGCGGCGGACACGACCGCGTTCATGCAGCTTCTGATGTCGGACTTGTTCAAGGATTTTCCGACATTGCGCCTGATCATCCCGCATGGCGGTGGCGCGATCCCCTATCATTGGGGACGCTACCGCGGTCTCGCGCAGGATATGAAGCGGCCGCCGCTCGATGAGCTGCTCCTGCACAATGTCTACTTCGACACCTGCGTCTACCATCAGGCCGGCATCGATCTTCTCCTCAAGATCATTCCGGCGGACAATATCCTGTTCGGCTCGGAAATGGTCGGCGCGGTGCGCGGCGTCGATCCGCTGACAGGCGCATCATACGATGACACGAAGCGCATGATCGAAGCGGCCAACCTTTCGGATGAAACGCGCCGCAAGATTTATGAGACGAACGCGCGCAAGGTCTACCGGCTGGATCGCGTTGCGGCGTTGAACGCCGCGGGTACCGGTAAATAGCACTGCTTTATATTTTGATCTCGGCACCCTTTTTGCCTTACCCCTAAATTAGGGAAAGACGCTGCCTGCCAGCGTCTCCGCACGATCGGCCGAGGAGCCGCTTCTCAGGAGGGTAAGGAGTTCGTCATGATCGCACGCAAGCTCTTCATCGGTCTCGCCGCACTCGCCGTTGCTTCGCCTGATTTCGCTTTCGCCGAGGACGCTACAGTCGAGGTGCAAGTCGTCGACGCCATGAACAAGCTGTTTGGCGCGCATGCGGGTTTTCGTGCTTTCCACGCCAAAGGGATCGTGGTGCAGGGTAGCTTCAAAGCCTCTCCCGAAGCGGCCTCTCTAAGCAAGGCGGCGATTTTCGACGGCAGCACGATTCCGGTGACGGTCCGGTTTTCGGACAATGGCGGCTTTCC
This sequence comes from Methylobacteriaceae bacterium, assembly GCA_019242655.1. Taxonomy (GTDB): domain Bacteria; phylum Pseudomonadota; class Alphaproteobacteria; order Rhizobiales; family Beijerinckiaceae; genus JAFASC01. Next base: position 1,899 of record JAFAVH010000320.1, on the reverse strand, counting down.
GACGATCCCGGACGGCTCCGCCGATGCGAGCCCAAGGGGCATGGCAATCAAGTTTCAGCTGCCGGACGGCAGTGAAGCGGACATGGTGACAAACTCGTTCAAAGTTTTCCCGGTCTCGACCGCCGCCGAATTGCGCGATTTGTTTCTCGCCGCGGCGGCAAGTCCGCCGGATGCCGCCAAACCGACAGAAATCGACAAATTCGTCGCCGCGCATCCGAGCGTGGCAGCCGCAGCTTCGACGCTCGGGACGCCGGACAGTTTCGCCGACGAGCAGTATCGTGGCCTGAACGCGTTCGTATTCACAAACAAGGCGGGCGAGAAGCAAGCCGTGCGCTATGTGATAGAGCCGGAACGTGTGGTCCATCTCGATCCCGCTGACGCACAGAAGCGCGATCCGAACTTCATGATCGATGAGCTGAAGCAACGGCTCGCGGCTAAAAAAGTGACCTTCACCTTAAAGGCACAGATTGCGGCACCCGGTGATCCGACAAACGATCCTTCAAAGCCCTGGCCGGAGGACCGGAAGCTCGTCTCGCTCGGCGTGCTCACGATCGACAAGGCCGTGGCGAATAGCGAAGAGGCGGAGAAGAAGCTGCTCTATTTGCCGGGCCAGCTTCCCGATGGGATCGAACCGTCCGACGATCCGATGATCGACGTACGTAACGGCGCTTACGCGGTCTCGTTCTCGCGCCGCAATCCTTGATGCTTTGATCGCTTGCAGGCGATCGCCGGCTAAATCTCGATCTCGGCGCCCAATTCGACGACGAGCAGTGGCGGGATCCCGAAATAGACCGCAGAGCGCTCGGAATTGCGCTGAATGAACGCGAACAAGGATTCACGCCAGCGCGGCAGGCCGCGTTCGCGCGCCGCCGGGATCACCGTTTCGCGTCCGATGTAATAGGAGAATTCGTAGAGCTTCAAATCCGTGCCGAGCTTGCCCTGCCGGATTGCCAGCGCGATTGCGTCCGGGACATTCGGATGCTCGGTAAAGCCGTAATGCAGGATGATGCGCGTGATCCCGTCGACAATGGGAACGAGCTCGACGCGCTTCTCCTTCGGCACGTGCGGCGTCTCGGTGAATTCGACGGTCAACAGGAAGACGCGTTCATGCAGCGCGTGATTGTGGCGCAGGAAGTTCGAAAGCGGCAGCGGCACGCCGTTGCGCGCAGAGCTTAGGAAGATTGCGGTTCCAGGCAGGCGTATCGGCGGATGCGCTTTTAGTTTGTCGACCAGTTTCTCCTCGGGCTGGCGCATCTTCCGGCGCACCTGTTCGAGGAGAATCTGACCGCGCCGCCATGTCAGCATGATGAAGGCCATGAAGACGGCAAGCAGCAGCGGGAACCAGCCGCCTTCGAAAAATTTCAGTGAATTGGCTGCGAAGAAAATGAGATCGATGACGAGGAAAAAGCCGTTTACCGCCAAGACCAGGACCGGATTGTAACCCCATTGCAGCGCAACGAGCGCCGCCAATAATGTCGTGATCGCCATGAGCAACGACACGGCGATGCCGTAAGCGCCGGCAAGCGCATCCGAAGACTGGAACGCGAGCACGGCCGCAATCGTCGCGATCGCCAAGAGCCAATTCACCGTCGGCATATAAATCTGCCCGATCGCCGAGCTTGCCGTGTGCTTGACCTGCATGCGCGGCAGGAAGTCGAGCTGCATCGCCTGCTGGGTCAAGGAATAAGCGCCCGAGATAATCGCCTGCGAGGCGATGACTGTCGCGAGCGTTGCGAACACGACGAGCGGATAGTGTGCCCAATCCGGCGACAGCTGGTAGAATGGATTGTCGATCGCGCTCGGGTTGGTGAGCAGCAGCGCGCCCTGCCCGAAATAATTTAGCGCGAGCGTCGGCAGCACGACGGCAAACCAGGCAACGCGGATGGGCACGCGGCCAAA
>JAFAVH010000249.1 GCA_019242655.1 Methylobacteriaceae bacterium | reverse complement strand
CGTCTCGGTGGAATAGCCGTCTTTGGCAAAGTCGAGCCGGCGTTGGACCAACCAGAATCCGTCTCGAGTGACTGGATTATCGGTGAGGACATCGAGCGCCCAAGCAACCGTGCTGATCGGCGCCGGCGCTTTGAACATGAGTATGCCGCTCGATGGCGGCGCATCGCCCATGCAGACAAGGGCGACCGCCGGCGCAATGGCGGAATGAATGTCAGCCTCCGCGCGAAATCGCATCCAGGTCAGAAAGTCAGGATCTTTGGCGCCGCTGAACGGCATGCCCTTGCCGGCAATGCGCATCTCGAAATTCTGGAAGAAGAGCGGCGCGCCGCTCCGCGGCGGCGGCGCGAAGATGGGATACTCGGCGGGCGGTTTCACGTCGGGTGCGGCGAGATCGTCAAACGCGATTGCCGATTGACGCGCATTGCCGAAGCACAAATGCGCGCGCACGAGTTCGCCGGTCTGATCGGTCATCGCGGCGCTGGCGATCACCGCCGACTTGCCGCGACGCAGCAGCGAGGCGGACATCCGCACCGTTTCGCTCGCCGGGCCGACGAACAAGAATTGCGCCGAGCGCAGCGGCGGAAGATCGGGAATTTCATCTATTGCCGCCTGAACGCAGAGAGAAGCTGCAAGGCCGCCGAACATCGCGCGGCCCTGACGCCACGTCTCTGGAACCGCGACAACCCGATCCGGCGACGTATTAAGCGCCTGAATGATCGCGGAAAAGGGCGTGCGGCCATCGGGCTCCTGGCCACTCACGAGCGATAATCCCCGTTGATCGCGACATATTCCTTGGTGAGGTCGCAGGTCCAAACCGTTGCGCGGCCTTTGCCGATTTTAAGATCGACACGGATATCGATCTTGTCTCGCTTCATAACCTCGGAGGTTTTCGCCTCGTCGTAATCGGGATCGCGCAAGCCCTTATGCGCGACGCGCACGTCGCCGAAATAAATCGACAGCCGGTCGCGTTTGGCTTTCTCGCCGGCCTTGCCGACGGCCATGACGATGCGGCCCCAATTCGCGTCCTCGCCGGCAATTGCGGTCTTTACCAGCGGCGAGTTGGCGATCGAAAGTGCGATGCGCTTCGCCGCTTTGTCGCTTGCCGCGCCTTCGACACGCACTTCGACAAATTTGCGCGCGCCTTCACCGTCGCGCACCACTTGCTGTGCAAGATCGAGCAGCACGGAATCGAGCGCGCGTTTGAAATCCGCGAGCTGGTGATGCCCCTTGGAGGAAATGCGCGGTGCGCCGCGCTGCGCCGAGGCACCCGTCGCAAACAGCATTAAAGTGTCCGAGGTCGACGTGTCGCTGTCGATCGTAATCGCGTTGAAGGAGCCCTCGACCGATTTGGACAGCAGCTTCTGCAAAATCGGCGCATCGATCGCCGCATCGGTGAAGACGAAGGACAGCATCGTCGCCATGTCGGGCGCGATCATGCCGGCGCCTTTGGCGATGCCGCCGATCGTCACTTCCACGCCGCCGATCTCAGCTTTCGCCGTCGCGACTTTCGGAAAGGTGTCTGTCGTCATGATCGCGCGCGCCGCATCGAGCCAACGCTCCGGCGCCGCACCCGCCACCAATTTCTCGAGCACGCCGTCGAATTTGCTGGCATCGAGCGGCTCGCCGATGACGCCGGTCGATGCGAGGAAAACCTCGTTCTCACGTGCGCCGGTCGCCTGCGCCGCGAGTTTTGCGGCAAACCGCACGGACTCGACACCGCGCTTTCCGGTAAACGCATTGGCGTTGCCGGAATTGACGACGAGCGCCCGCGCGCGACCCTTCTTCAATTTGGCGCGGCACCAATCGACCGGCGCCGAAGGGCATTTCGACTTCGTGAAAACGCCCGCGGCTTGCGTGCCCTCGCTCATCAGCACGAGCAGAACGTCGGTGCGATCTTTATAGCGAATGCCTGCCGCGCCGGTCGCGAAGCGCACGCCCTCGATCGCCGGCATATCAGGATAAGATTTCGGCGCGAGCGGAGAAATCGGAGCGGGACCGGCCATCGGCGTGCCTCGAGACGCAAATGCGTTGACGGCGCACGTTTAGGTGCGCCGTCAGATCGGTCCAGGCTTTGCGGCTTCGCTAAAGCCGCGTCAAGCGCACTTACTTCGAGGTCGCAGGCGCGGCTGGATTGGCGGGGGCCTTGGCATCGGGAGCCGGCGTCGCGCCGGCCGCTGCATCCGCCGGCTTTTCCGGCTCGGTGCGTTCGACCTTCGCTGCCTCACGCAGCTTCAGGATCAGCTCGCTCTGGGACTTCTGCACGACGTAGCGCGTCACCTGATCGCGCACCTGATCGAGCGGCGGGAACTGCTTCTGCCGGCGCTCCTCGACCTGGATGATGTGCCAGCCGAACTGTGATTTGACCGGCTCGGAAATCTGGCCGGGCTGCATCTTGAACGCGGCGTCGGCGAATTCCGGGACCATGCGGTCCTTCGTGAACCAGCCGAGTTCACCGCCCTTCGAGCCCGGATCTTTTGACATCTCGTTGGCGACTTTGGCGAAATCCTCGCCACCCTTTACGCGTTTCAAGGCAGCCTGCGCGTCCGGCTCGTTTTCAACCAGGATGTGGCGGGCGCGGACCTCTTCCTCGGGCTTTTGCTGCTTGGCGACGTCGTCATAGGTTTTCTGGATCGCGGCATCCGTCGCAGCGTCCTTCGCCACCTTGCCTAGCAAATCCTCCATCAGGACCTTGTCGCGGTAATAGGCAACTTTCTTCGCAAATTCAGTACCTTCGCCCATCTTGTCGGCTTCGGCCTTCTGCGCGACCAGCTTAGCGTCGATCAGGTAGTCCAGAATGTAGGCCTGACGCGCCGGCCCCTCGATCTGCTGCGGCAGCGACTGACCGATGTCGTCGAGCGCGATCTTCACGTCCTCATCGGTGATTTCGGTCCCGTTGACGCGGGCGAGCACTTTGGCCGAGGCCGGAACGGTCAATGCGACAGCCATCGCAAAGGCAAGAGCAGCGCCGCCGAGGCGAGCGAGATAGGGTGAATTCATTGGAGGTCTCCGCGGCGGCGCCGCCGGTTCATGTGACACCCGCTATTGCAGCGGGCTCAAGGGCACGTTTCGGCCCGGGGGTTTATTGCCTGCGCGTGCCGGTTTCAAGGCAGGCGCATCGGCAAGGTCTTCGCGTTGACAAGGTTTGGACCCCCTCTTATCTCTGCGCGCGACATCCTAAGCTGTGTGCCGGCTTCGGATTTCGGGCGTTTGCCTGTTTTCCGCGCGTCTTCGGGCCGCAAGAGCCGAAGCGCATATCGCGCGGCGCAATTTCGGCGCATCGCCGGTCTAATGAGGCGCCGCTCGCACGAAATTGGGCGCGCCCGCGCCGTTGAGAAAGGTCTCGCTGCCGATGTTGGGCACGCTTGCGAAAAAGATTTTCGGATCGGTCAACGACCGCCGGCTGAAGCGGTACGCCCCGAAGGTCGCCGAGATCAACGCGCTCGAAGCGGACGTCGAAAAGCTCACGGATGCCGAGCTTCGCGCCCGTACCGACGCCTTCAAGGCTGAGCTTGCCGCCGGCAAGAGCCTCGATGACCTTCTCGTTCCCGCCTTCGCCACCGTCCGCGAGGCGGCAAAGCGGACGCTCGGCCAACGCCATTTCGACGTGCAGCTCATCGGCGGCATGGTGCTGCACGAGGGCGCGATCGCCGAGATGCGAACCGGCGAAGGCAAGACCCTCGTCGCGACGCTCGCCGTCTATCTGAACGCGCTTGCCGGCAACGGCGTCCATGTCGTTACCGTCAACGATTACCTCGCCCGCCGCGACGCGGACTGGATGGGCAAAATCTACAAGTTCTTGGGCATGAGCGTCGGCGTCATCGTGCACGGCCTCGATGACGAGGAGCGCAAGGCGGCTTACGTCTGCGACATCACCTACGGCACCAACAACGAATACGGCTTCGACTATCTCCGCGACAACATGAAATACGAGCTCACGCAGATGGTGCAGCGTGGGCATGCTTACGCGATTGTCGACGAGGTCGACTCGATCCTGGTCGACGAGGCGCGCACGCCGCTCATC
>JAFAVH010000261.1 GCA_019242655.1 Methylobacteriaceae bacterium | reverse complement strand
GAAATATAGACCTTGGCGCCGTTCTCGACATAACCGCGCGCGATCATCTCGCCGATGCCGCGGCTGCCGCCGGTCACTAGCGCCACCTTGCCGCGCACGCTAAACAGGTCCTCGATCTTCATGGGTCGCGCCTCTCCCGATATTCTGTTGTTAGAGGTTCATTGAGGCCCGGCCCCCGGCGAAGTCAATCGCCCTTGTGATGGTGCGATCGGATGTCGTACCAGTCTTCAATGGCTGAACCCGAGGTGATCGAACTCGCCGCGCTTTACCCATATGCCTATAAGGGCGAGGACATGTTCGCGATCGTCTCGCCCTTCCGCATGGAGCCCGACAGGCTCGAACTGATCGGGCGCCGCGTGCGCATCGGCGACGTGCAGTATATCGTGAAGTCGATCGGCCGCGTGACGCAGGGCCCGATCCACAAAGGCGAGATCGTCGGCATCGTCGTCGAGCCTGGCTGAGCGGCTCGCCCTGCGCTCATTTCGCCCGATGGTCGGCGTAGACGAGGAGCCGCCAGCGCACCGGACCGTCCGTCAGCGCATGGCTATGGTCATCGGGGAAAGCATCGCCCTCTTTGACGACGCCCTCGCGACCGCAGGCCGCGCAACGGTAGATGCCTGACAGACTTGCTCGGTCGCCCACCGGATGATCGTGATCGAAAACGAGGTCTTCGCTGGCGGACAAGAGGTGGCGATACTTATATGAAGCCATCGGGATAATGCCGGGACTGGAAGCATTTGCGGGGTTGACTTGCGAGGGCGCGCCCCGCACGGACACGGGCAAATTTGCCGCGATGGTGCCCGATCACCGCGATGAAGCCAAGGTCAAGCGACAATGAGCGAAGAACAAGCCGGCTGGACCGTGCCGCGTCACACGGGACTTCTCGTCCTTGCCGACGGGACCGTGCTCGAAGGCTTCGGTCTCGGCGCCGAGGGACATGCGGTCGGCGAGGTCTGCTTCAACACGGCGATGACCGGCTACGAGGAAATCCTCACCGATCCTTCTTATGCCGGGCAGATCGTCACGTTCACCTTTCCGCATATCGGCAATGTCGGCACCAATGAGGAAGACATCGAGACCGTCAACATGGCGGCTTCGACCGGCGTGCGCGGGACCGTTTTGCAGGCGCGCATCACCGATCCCTCAAATCACCGCGCGACGCGGCATTTCGATCAGTGGCTGAAAGCGCGCGGCATTGTCGGTCTCTGCGGCATCGATACGCGGGCGCTGACCGCACTCATTCGCGAATCCGGCATGCCCAATGCCGTGATCGCGCACAATGCCGACGGCAAATTCGATCTCGACGCGTTGAAGCGGCATGCGGCGGGATGGCCGGGGATCGACGGCATGGATCTAGTGCCTGACGTGACGACCGCGCAGCGCTTCGATTGGGACGAGACGGCGTGGACGCCTGCCGCAGGTTACGGCAAGCAAAGCGCGCCGAAGAAGAAGGTCGTCGTCATCGACTACGGCATCAAGCGCAACATTCTGCGGCTGCTTGCCGACGCCGGCTGCGCGGTGACCGTCCTGCCGGCGACGGCGACGACCGAGGACATTCTTGCGTTGAAACCGGACGGCGTGTTCCTCTCGAACGGTCCCGGCGATCCGGCCGAGACCGGCAAATATGCCGCGCCCGTCATCCGCGATCTCCTCGACCAAAAGGTGCCGACCTTCGGCATCTGTCTCGGCCACCAGATGATGGCGCTGGCGCTCGGCGCCAAGACGATGAAGATGCATCAGGGCCATCACGGCGCCAATCATCCAGTGAAGGATTTCACGACGAACAAGGTCGAGATCGTGTCGATGAATCACGGTTTCGCCGTCGATCCCACGACATTACCGGAGAATGCGGTCGAGACGCATCGTTCGCTGTTCGACGGATCGAATTGCGGCATAGCGCTGAAAGATCGCCCGGCTTTTTCCGTGCAGCATCATCCCGAGGCGTCGCCGGGTCCCCGCGACAGCCACTATCTCTTTCATCGCTTCGTCGAGCTGATGGATCAGACGAAGGCCTGATGCGCCGATGAGCTGGCGCGACTTCTGGAACGGCGAGCATTCGATCTATGTCAACGCGCGCCATAAGACGCTGCACTACGATCGGATCGCGCGCGATCTCGCCGCCTATATCCCGTCGCCGGCTGCGTCCGTGCTTGATTACGGCTGTGGCGAGGCGCTCTCCGCCGCGTCCCTCGCAGAAAAATGCGGCACGCTTTACCTCTACGATGCCGCGCCAAGCGTGCGGGAGAAATTGCGTGGGCGCTTCGCCAGCTATCGCAATATCGTCGTTCTCTCGGCGAACGGGCTGGAGACGATCGGCGAGGTGTCTCTCGATCTGATCATTGCCAATTCGCTGCTGCAATATTTGCAGCATCGCGAATTCGAGGATTTGCTCGATATCTGGCATCAAAAACTGAAACCGGACGGGCGATTGGTTCTGGCCGATGTTCTGCCGCCCGACCTCGATGCGGTCGCGGACGTGAAGGAGCTCTTGGATTTTGCCTGGCGTGGCGGCTTCCTGATCGCAGCGCTCGGCGGCTTGGGCAGGACGTTCTTTTCCGACTACAGGCGTTTGCGCAACGAGGTCGGTCTGACGCGCTACGCGCCGGAAGACATGTTCACCCTGCTCGCCGCGCACGGCTTTTCCGGCGAGCAAAGCGCGCGGAATGTCGGACACAATCAGCTGCGAGCGACGTTTACTGCGCGCAAGGCGTGATGAGCGAAACCGCGCCGACGCCGCTGCCGCCGACCGAGCGATGGCGGGCATTCGCCTATCTCGGCGGCCTCATCATTCTCGTCTCTCTTGCAGACCCGAATGGCGGGCTCATGGATATTCCCGTCAGCTTTTTGTTGAAGAACAAGCTGCATCTCGAGGCGAGCGAGGTGGCGCGCTTTCGCCTCGTCGCCGCGATCCCGCTTTACCTCTCCTTCGTTTTCGGATTGCTGCGCGACACCTGGAATCCTTTCGGCATCAAGGACCGTGGCCTCCTGGCGATTTTCGGCGCAACCGGCGCCGTGCTTTATCTCACCTTCGCTTTCATCCCGATCTCTTACGGCAGCCTCCTCGCGGCAATGGTGCTCTTGACGATGGCCTCGCTTTTCGTCGCCAGCGCGCAGAATGGATTGACCTCGACGCTTGGCCAGCAGCACGCAATGTCGGGACAGGTCAGCGCGGTGTGGAATATCTTCACCTCCATTCCGGGCGTGCTCGCTTTGGTGCTCGGCGGCAGCTTGAGCCAGCGTCTCGAAGCCGAGCATACCGATGCCGCGGCGCGTATCCTCTTTCTGGTCGGCGCCGCCAGCATGGGCGCGATCTTTATTTATTCCGCGTTGCGGCCGCGCAGCGTCTTCGACAATGTGCATCTCGAGCACGGCACGACATTCACGCCGCTGAAGGATCTGAAGCGCGTCGCACGGCATTGGCCGGCTTATTGCTCTTTGACGATCTGGCTCCTGTGGAATTTTGCACCGGGCTCGACGACGCCGCTCCAGTTCTACCTGCAGAATACGCTGCATGCGAGCGACGCAGATTGGGGCGTGTGGAACGCGATTTTTGCCGCATCGTTCATCCCGACTTACATGATATTCGGCTTTCTCTGCCGCCATGTGCCGCTGAAGCGGCTGTTGTTCTGGGGAACGATCGTCGCGATACCGCAATACATTCCCTTGCTGTTCGCGCCGTCGATCCGGGACGCGTTCGTCGCCGCCGCGGCGATGGGGCTCATGGGCGGCATGGCGACGGCGGCCTATCTCGCGCTCATCATACGCTCGTGCCCGCACGGGCTTCAGGGCACGACCTTGATGATGTCGGGCGGCCTCTATTACGTTTCCTCGCGGTTCGGCGACGTGCTCGGAACGCATCTCTACGAGATGCGCGGCGGCTTTTATCTCTGTGCCGTCCTGACCACGCTGTGTTACGCGCTGATCCTTGCAGTGCTGCGGCTGGTGCCGCGGGACTATGTCGACAGTCCGGATGGGGAGGCGCCGCCGGTTTCGCTTGCATGATGCTTACAGTCGTGCTCAGTCGATGACGATCGCAGAAATCAGCCGCCCGTAATCGACTTCGCCGCGATGCGTCATGCGGCGATATGAAAAGAAGCGGCTCTCATCCGCATACGTATCGAGTGCGAGGTCTTCAAACCTGCCGACATTCGCTTCTTCCGCGCGCATCGCGATGAAAGCCGGCAAGTCGAAATAGGCGTGGCCCGCGCGGTCCGATTGCGTGAAGAACCGCGTGTAATCGGGATCGGCGCCGATAAAGCGCGCGACGAATTCAGGTCCGACCTCGTAGCTTTTGCCGCCGATCATCGGACCGAGCGCGACGGCGATGTCGGCGCGGCGCGCGCTGAGCTTCTCCATCTGCAAGAGCGTTGCCTCGAGAACACCGTTGAGCGCGCCTTTCCAGCCGGCATGCGCCGCGCCGATCACGCGCGCCTTTGCGTCGCTGAAGAGCAGCATGCCGCAATCGGCGCCGGTGACGCCGAGTGCAAGTCCCGGCGTATTGGTGACGATGCCGTCGCAACGCGGGCGTTCGCCTTGCCAGGGCGCGCGCACGACGATCGCGTCGGCAGAATGGACCTGGAACGGGACGAGGAAACGCTCGCTGGAAACGCCGAGCGCGGCAGCCATGCCGTTGCGGTTCTCGCGCACGTTTTCAGGATCGTCGCGCGAGCCGGTGCCGCCGTTGAGACTGGCATAGACCCCGCCCGACACGCCGCCGTCGCGCGTGAAGAAGGCATGGCGTGTGCCTGGATGCGCCAGCGAAGCGGCCGTGATGAATGGCGGGGCGGCATTCATCGTGGAAAGCCCGGGATTGCGCGCATGTCCGTCTGTGTGACTGCCATCGCCTTGAAGAGCTGCCCCATGCCTGTCGGCGTTGCGCAATCGGTGAGACGCGTCAACGCGACGTCGATCGCCTCGCCTTGCGCGGGATTTGCATTGCGTTTCAGCATTCGCGCGCGCTCGGCAATGCCGAGCGCCGAGAGAAACGCAGCTTGCGTGACCGGACCATGCACGCGCGCTCCGGCAGCCTCAACCGCGCGCGCCAAAGCGGCGAAATCGACATGCGCGGTCAGGTCGCATTCGCCGGGTGCGTCCAGCGGATCGACAAAGCGATTGCTGCGCATTGCTTGCAACGTCTCGCCGCATTGCGTTTGCGTGTGGCCATAGTCGATCGCGAGCAGGGCGCCGCCCTCTGACGCAATCCTCGCCGCAACGGCGCGCATGATGTGCCGCGCCTCTGCGCTTAGCTCGAGAACGCTGCCTTCAGGCGCAGTCAGGCGAATCTCTTCCGCCGCATAAGGCCGCAGGCCAAACGCGAGTTTGCGCTTGCCATCGAGGCCGACGGCGCGCTCGCACCAACCGTTCTCCGTGCGGACAAAATGCTGCACGGGAAGAGCATCGAAGAATTCGTTGGCAATGAAGATCGCTGCTCCCGCAGGAATCTCTGCGATGCTCGCATGCCACGAAACCGGCAGCTCGAATGCGCCGAGTGTTTGCCGCTGGATGTCGGTCAGGCGCGGGCTCGTCTCGACGAGATGCACCTCGATCGCATTCGCGCGTCCGCGCACGCTGCGGAGCGCGCGCAACGCATCCGCCATCAGCGTGCCGCGTCCGGGACCGAGCTCGACCATCCGAATCGGCTCTTGCGCGCCGCAAAGCCGCCAGACCTCCGCGGCCCAAAGCCCGATCAACTCGCCGAACATCTGGCTGATTTCCGGCGCGGTGACGAAATCGCCCGCGGCGCCGAACGGCTCGCGCGTCGCGTAATAACCGTAGCGCGGATGCGACAATGCGAGGCTCATGTAGCGTTCGAGCGAGATCGGACCTTCCTGCGTGATGATCTCCTGCAATTCCCGCATGAGCTCGTTCATGCGATCTGCGGCCGCCGGCGCAAGGCAAAGACCAGAACCGCGATGCCGATCGCGATCAGCGGCAGCGACAGAAGCATGCCCATTGTCGCGTTGCCGAAGAGAAAACCGAGTTGCGGGTCGGGCTCGCGAAAAAATTCGCAGATGATGCGCGCAATGCCGTAGCCGATGCCGAACATGCCGCTCACCACACCCGGACGTTTCAGCGCCCCGAGCCGGATCGCGATCGCCAGCACGATGAAAAGGACGAGACCCTCGAGTCCCGCTTCATAGAGTTGGCTCGGATGGCGGGGCAGGGGACCGGCCTCCGGAAACACCATTGCCCAGGGCATGTCGCTCGGGCGGCCCCAAAGTTCCGGTTTGATGAAGTTGGCAATGCGGCCGAGGAAAAGTCCGATCGGTACGACCGCGCAGCCGATATCGAAGACGCTGACGACAGGCACCTGATAGCGCCGCGCAAAGAGATAGATGCCGAGCGCGGCGCCGGCGAGGCCGCCGTGAAACGACATGCCGCCCTGCCACACGGCGGGGATCTCTGCGGGATGCGCGGCGTAGAAAGAGAAATTGTAGAAGAGCACGTAGCCGAGGCGGCCGCCGAAGACGACGCCGAGCGCGCAATAGACGAGAAGGTCGTCGAGGCTTTGTACGGTCGGATGCGGCGCGCCGTTCCACAGAGATTCACGGCCGGCGAGCGCGCGCGCATAAAGCCAGCCGAGGATGAGGCCGGCAATGTAGGCGAGCGCATACCAGCGGATCGGCAGCGGGCCGATATGGATAAGAACGGGATTGATGACGGGATAGGGGATCGCAAAAAGCATGCGTCAGGCTTGTCTCGGGCCCGTGGACTTCGCCGGAAGGCCCGACATATAGGAAAGCCGCAGGAGAGAACATGGTCGAGCCACGTGGACGCATTCTCGATGATCTCGCCCGTCTGGTGACGGATGCGGCGGGCATTGCCGACGGCGTGCGGCGCGAGGCCGAGACTTTGGCGCGGGCGCAGCTCGATCGGCTGATTGCGACGATGGACCTCGTCTCGCGCGAGGAGTTCGAGGCGGTGCGCGACATGGCCGCACATGCGCGCGACGAAAACGACACGCTGCGCAAACGCATCGAGGCGCTCGAGGCGAAATTGGCGTCGCAGACGGCCGGGAATTCGGCTGCGTCCTCGTAGCTGACCTTGAGCTTACCTTGCCATCTTCGCGTCATCCCGATTCTGTGGATTGGCGCGCCTCTCGCGGCAGGGGATAACCGGAAAAACGCGTTCGCGCCCAAGGTTTTGGCGCACTCAGCTGCAGCGATTTGAGCGAAGCGGGCAAAACTCCGTCGCCGTATATATTCGGCTAGGAGGTTGATTCGTCTTCTGATTCCGGCCTTCGGCCGAACCGCACTAACTGCCCGCAACCCTCTCGCTCAGGTCAAGAAATGTCGCTCCTTCACGCCGAAGCCGCAACCGAACGCGCCGAACATCCCGTCGACATCGTCGAGCGCCTCGCCGCCTTGAACGAGTGGATATTCAATCGCGAGGATGATGACGAAATCTCGATTTCCGTGACCGGCACGTGGGCGGACTACCACATGGCCTTCACCTGGCTTCCCGAGCTCGAGACATTGCATATCGGCTGCGCCTTTGACCTGAAAGTGCCGGAGCGCCGCAAGCAGGAGCTCCTGACCTTGGTCTCGACGCTCAACGAGCAAATCTGGGTCGGACATTTCGAGCTGTGGGCGGGCGAGGGCGTCGTTATGTTCCGGCAAGCGCTGATCCTTGCCGGCGGCGCAATGCCCAATAGCCGCCAGTGCGAAGTGGTGCTGTCGAATGCGCTCGAGAATTGCGAGCGCTATTATCAGGCCTTCCAATTCGTCGTCTGGGCTGGCAAGAGCGTCAAAGAGGCGCTCGAGGCGGCGATGTTCGAGACGCACGGGCACGCCTGACACAGGGACAATTTTGGAGTGACCGAGCGCCCGCTTTCGCTTGTTCTCGTCGGCGCCGGCAAGATGGGCTCGGCGCTCCTTGGCGGCTGGTTCGGGCAGGGGATCGACGGCACGTCGATCACGATCGTCGATCCCGCTCCGAGCGAAGAGACGCAGATGGCCGCGCGCTACAAAGGCGTGCGGCTCAACCCGCCGATCGCCGACATCGCCGCGCCGGCGGTGCTCTTTCTCGCCATCAAACCGCAGACGTTGGATGACGCCGCGCCGCAGATCGCGCCGCTTGTCGGACCGCAGACGCTGGTCCTCTCGATCCTTGCGGGCAAGACGACGGCAAACCTCAAGGCGCGGCTGCCTGCCGCGAGCGGGATCGTCCGCGCCATGCCGAACACGCCGGCCGCGATCCGCCGCGGCATCAGCGCCGCATACGCAACGCCCGAGGTCAGCGCTGCGCAGCGCGCGACCGCGGACGAGCTCTTGTCCGCCGTCGGCCGCGTCGAATGGCTCGACGACGAGACCCATCTCGACGCGGTGACGGCCGTCTCAGGCTCCGGCCCGGCTTACGTGTTTCTGCTCGCCGAATGCCTCGCCGAGGCTGGCGCTGCGGCGGGTCTGCCGCCGGACCTAGCGGCGCGTCTCGCCCGCACCACCGTCGAAGGCTCGGGCGAGCTCATGCATCGCTCGCCCGAAAAGGCGGTCTCGCGATTGCGCGAGGAGGTCACCTCACCGGGCGGCACGACGGCCGCGGCGCTCACAATCCTCATGGGCGAGAGCGGATTGAAGAAAATCATGGACGCCGCCGTCGAAGCCGCGAAACGCCGCGCCGCCGAACTTTCCGGTTAAGGCCGGGCGCTTCCGTCGCGCTTGGAGCGCCACGCTCCGGCCCTAGATAGGAGGGCCGGAGGAAGTCATGTCGCAATTCAATGAACCGTCCTCGGAACCGTCCTCGCGCACGGGCGCGCCCGCGCCGATCTCGCCCCCACGCACCGGCGAACCGAAGGCGCGCATTGTCGATGCGCTCATGGAGCTCGCTGCCGAACGGCGCTGGGAGGACATCACCCTCTCCGACATCGCGCTTCGCGCCGGGATGTCGCTCGCCGATTTCCGCGATCATTTCCCCTCGAAGGGCGCCGTGCTTGCCGGGTTCGCGCGCCGCATCGACCGCATCGTTCTCGACGGCACGACAACCGATCTCGCCGGCGAAAGCGCCAAGGAGCGGCTCTTTGACGTGCTGATGCGCCGCATCGACGCGCTGAAGCCCTACCGCGACGCGCTGCAGAGCATTTCCGACTGGTCGCGCAGCGATCTCATGGGCAGCGCCGCGCTGAACGGCGTTCTCGTCAATTCGATGCGCTTCATGCTGGAAGCGGCCGGCATCGACAGCGAAGGCCCGGTCGGCTCGCTCAAACTGCAGGGTTTGGCGCTTGCGTGGAATCGCGTGCTCGACACCTTCTTTGACGACGACGATCCCGGACTCTCCGCGACGATGGCGGCGCTTGACCGCGAGCTCACGCGCGGCGACCGGCTTGTCGCGCGCGCCGAAGATTTGCAGCGCATTACCGCGCCGTTGCGGGCGGTTGGTCGCGCGCTAATCGCCAGCCGCCGCAACTGGCGTCAGGGTAGCCGCGAGCGCTATCGCGATCGGTCCGAGCGCGATTGGGCGCGGCGCGGCGACATCGCCGACGATCCCGCGATCTGATCAGAGCGGAATACGCAAGGTCGCGCGCAAGCCGCCGAGTGGGCTTGTCGCGAGCTGAATGTCCCCGCCATGCGAACGCGCGATGTCGCGCGCAATTGCGAGGCCCAGTCCGGTGCCCGCCTCGTCCTGGTTGCGCGCCTCGTCCAAGCGGAAGAATGGCTTGAACACATCCTCGCGCTGCTCGGCGGCAATGCCCGGACCGTCGTCGTCGACATTGATCGTCAGGAAACGCTGATCGTTCGAACCATCGACGATGACTTTGCTCGCATGGCGCTGCGCATTGGCTACGAGATTGGCGATGCAGCGCTTGAAAGCGTCCGGGCGTACCGACACGATCGGATCGCCGCTGAACGTCACCTGCGTGTCGTGACCTTCCTCACCGAGCTCCTCTTTGACCTGCTTCAGCAACGAGGAAATATCGCTCGGAACCGAGGTCTCGCCGCCGTCGCCGCGAGCGAAGGCGAGATAGGCCTCGATCATGCGCTGCATCTCATCGAGGTCTTTCTGCATCGCGCGCGTCTCTGACGTGTCGCCGATCACGGCGAGCGAGAGACGGAAGCGTGTGAGCACTGTGCGCAGATCGTGGCTGACACCGTTGAGCATCGCCGTGCGTTGCTCCATCGCCCGTTCGACGCGCCGCTTCATCTCGACGAATGCATGCCCGGCCTGGCGGACTTCACGCGCGCCCTGCGGACGGAAACCGACTTGCCGTCCCTTGCCGAAAGCCTCGGCGGCGCGCGCGAGCCGCAGGATCGGCTTGATCTGATTGCGCAGAAACGCGATCGCAACAAGGATCAGGACGATCGACGTGCCGAGCATCCACATAAGGAAAATGTGCGAGTTCGACGCATAGGCCTGGCTGCGATGCGCGATGACGCGCATGACTGCGTTGTCGAGCTGGATGCGGATTTCGATGAGATCGGAGCGTCCCACCGTATCAAGCCAGAACGGCCGGCCGATCTGGCGCCGGATTTCGTTTGAAAGCGCGCGATCGACGATCGAGAAGAACGGTTTCGGCAAGGCCGGCGGCAGCGGGCCTGGCGGAAGAATATCGAGATCGATTCGCAATCGCTCGGCGGCAATGCGCTGCAGCGTGTCGTAGTTTTTATCCTGCGGATAGCTCTGATAAACATCGATCAGCGCGGCGATGTCCTGCGTAAGCGCGGCGGAAAGGCGGAAAGTGACGAGCTGCCAGTGCCGCTCCATGAAGAAGAAGACGACCGCCGATTGCAGGAGCACCATCGGCAGAATGACGATGAGCAGCGCGCGCGCGTAGAGCCCTTTCGGCATCTGCCGGCGCAGCCACAGCGCGAAATCGCGGTAGACCCTGCGTGGACCGGCGAGCGCTGCGGGGAAGGTGATGCTCATCGCGATAGCCTATCCGTCGAGCGCGAGGCGATAACCCGTGCCGCGCGCGGTGATGAGATAAGCGGGCTCGGCGGGATCGTATTCAAGCTTGCGGCGCAAGCGATTGATCTGCACGTCGACGCTGCGTTCATTGCAGGGCGTGCCGCATGCAGCGAGCGCGTGACGCGTCACCACATCGCCGCGCGCGCCCGCAAGAAGCCGCAGCATCTCACGTTCGCGTTCAGCAAGCGCGACGCGTTTGTCTCCGCAGCGTAGGTCGCCATGCGCGAGATCGAAATGGAATCCGCCGAAATGCACGACGCCGTCTTCGGTGACGACAATCCCGTTTTCCCTGCTTCGACGCAGCAGCGCGGCGATACGCAGGGTCAGTTCACGCGGGTCGAACGGTTTGGCGAGATAATCGTCGCCGCCCGCCTCGAGGCCTTCGATACGGTCCTCGACGCCGCCCTTGGCGGTCAGAAAGATGATCGGAACGCTTGCGCAGGCTTCGCCCTGACGCACGTCTCGCGCGAGCGAGATTCCGTTGCCGCCCGGCATCATCACGTCGAGCACGAGAAGATCGAAAGCGAGGCTCTGCATCCGGCTTTTGGCATCCGCCGCGCTGGCGGCGGTCGTTATCCGATACCCCTGCATCGTGAGATAGCGCGCGAGCAAGGCACGAATACGACTGTCGTCGTCGACAATTAGGAGGTGCGCCGCCTCCTTGCGGGCGGGGTGCTCGATTGCGCGCGCGTTCACGCCCGCTGCCTCTCGGGAGAAAGCGAGTTCAGCCGCAGCCGCTTGGCGATATCCTCGCGCTCTTTTGGTTCGATCATCTCTAGGAGGAACTGGACGGCTTGATCGTAAGCGCCCGGCGGGAGCGCTTCGAAGACGCGGGCGAAGCGCTTCGACTGCAGACGCGCGAGATCGAGCGCCAGTTTGCGGCCTTTCATCGTCGGAAAAAGCAGGCGCTGACGCCGGTCGACCGAGCCGGGGCGTACCTCGATAAAGCCGGTCTCGAGCAAATCGCGCAACACACGGCCGAGACTCTGCTTGGTGATCTGGAGTATCGCCAATATCTCGGCGATCTTCAGCCCCGGCTGGCGGTTGACGAAATGCAGCACACGATGATGGGCGCGGCCAAATTTGTAATTTTGCAGGAGCCGGTCGGCATCGCCGACGAAATCGCGATACGCGAAAAAAACAAGCTCGATGATATCGTACATCGGCGCCGGATCGAGCCCTTCGCCGGGCTTCCCCTTGGCATTCGAAGCGTCGCCTAGCTGAATGCTCTCCAAGACTCACCTCATCCGACGGCGCCCGCAGATACGACAGCCATGTTGACATATTCCAGCACAATTGTTACTCGTCAAGCCTCCTTACAAGCGATCATGGACATGCCGTCGCGGTAACCTTTCCGTGCCGGCAAAAGGGGCGAGGAGCCCAGGATCATCATGGCGGTGCTTCCTTTCGATCAACGCGACGGCTTCATCTGGATGAATGGTGAGCTCGTGCCGTGGAAGGACGCCAAGCTGCATGTCCTGTCGCATGGGCTGCACTACGCGTCCTGTGTGTTCGAAGGCGAGCGCGCCTATGGCGGCGTTGTCTTCAAGTCACGCGAACATTCCGAGCGGTTCAAGCGCTCCGCCGAGATACTCGATTTTGAGATACCGTATTCGGTGGCGGAGCTCGAGGCGGCGAAGCAGCTCGTCGTCGACAAGAACGGTTTCGAGGATTGTTACGTCCGCCCCGTCGCCTGGCGCGGGAGCGAGATGATGGCGGTTGCGGCGCAGAACGCGACGATCAACACGGCGATCGCGGTTTGGGATTGGCCGTCCATGTTCAATGTCGCGGAGAAGATGAAGGGCATCCGTCTCGACATTGCCGAATATCGCAGGCCCGATCCGGCAACAGCGCCGGCGCTCGCCAAAGCGGCCGGCCTTTACATGATCTGCACGCTGTCGAAACATCGCGCCGAGCGCCGCGGCTACGCCGACGCGCTCATGTACGATTGGCAGGGCAGGGTCGCCGAATGCACCGGCGCCAATGTGTTCTTCACGCGCGACGGTGCGCTGCACACGCCGATTGCCGACTGCTTCCTCGACGGCATCACGCGCAAGACGGTGATCGATCTTGCCAAGCGCCGCGGCTTCGACGTGATCGAGCGGCGCATCATGCCGGACGAGCTCGATACGTTCAACGAGTGCTTCATCTGCGGGACTGGCGCCGAAGTGACGCCTGTGTCGGAGATCGGCCCGCACCGGTTCAAGCCAGGGAACATCTCTCGCACGCTGATCGAGGATTACACGGCGGAAGTAAATCCCAAGGCGAAGGCGGCGTAAGCCTCTCACAGCCCGCGCAAGAGAACGCCGAGCATCAGGACCACATAGCCGGCGATCGCGATCCAAAAGCGGTGCGGCGCGGAATTGAGGTAGGCGCCGACGATCGGCAGCCTGGTGTAGAGCGACGCGATCGTGGCGAGTACCAGGATCAGCGACACGGCAAACGTGATGATTCGTGGAGGTGTCAGCCTGAACATGTGCGTCTCCGGCGAATCGCGGGGGTTCTAGGACGAAGCTGTCCTGCCGCCGGGCCTTCGTTCAGTAAATAGCCAGCTTTGACCGGCTATACGAAAACATGCGAGAAGCGCTCGCTCTCCGGAGGCGCTCATGGCCACGGATATCCAAGCCGGTTTCATCGCGCTGAACCGCTTCGGGCTTGGCTCGCGGCGTGACGGCGATCTCGCCGAAGCTTCAGCGGACCCGCGCGGCTTCCTGAAGGCCGAACTTGTAACGCCGCGCATCGCGTTGCTCGAAGCGCCAGACCTGCCGCCGACCGCCGTCGCGCTGCAACGCCTCTTCGAGGAAAACGAACAGCGGCGCGTGACGCGGCTGAGCGTGATGCGCGCAGAGGCGGCGCGGGCCGAGGTCGGGCCGATGTCTCCGCCGCTCGCCGAAGCGGAAGCGCCGTCCATGCCGGTGGCGAAGCAGCCGGAGCAACCCAAAGAGCCACCGAAGCCGCCGCTCGAGCAGCAGGTCTTCCGCGCCGAGGCGGCGGCGCGTCTGCAGCGCGCTTTTTCAGCGCGCCCCGGCTTTGTCGAGCGGCTTGTCGCCTTCTGGACGAATCATTTCTGCGTCTCGACGATGAAGGGCCCGTTCGTGCGCATCTCCGCCGGCGCGTTCGAACGCGACGCGATTCGCCCGCATGTGCTCGGGCGGTTTGGCGACATGCTGCAAGCTGTCGAGAGCCATCCGGCAATGCTGTTCTATCTCGACAATCAGCTGTCGATCGGCCCAACATCGCAAGCGGGAGAGCGCAGCAAACGTGGGCTGAACGAAAATCTCGCGCGCGAGATTCTCGAGCTGCATACGCTCGGTGTGAACGGTGGCTACACGCAAGCCGATGTCACTTTGCTTGCGCGCATCATCACCGGTTGGACGTTCGCCGGACGCTTGGGCCAACTCGGCGAGGCCGGCACTTTTGTCTTCAATGTCAACGCACACGAGCCCGGCGCGCACGCTGTTCTACAACATTCGTACGACCAAGCCGGTGTTGCGCAGGGGCAGGCGGTGCTTGCCGATATTTCCCGCCATCCCGCCACGGCGCAGCACATTGCCTACAAATTCGCGCGCCATTTCGTGGCCGATGACCCGCCGCCCGCACTCGTCGACAGACTCGCGAACACGTTTCGCGCGACCGGCGGCGATCTGAAAACGCTTTCGCTCGCTCTGATCGATTCACCCGAGGCGTGGGTTGCGGAACGCACCAAGATGCGCAGTCCAAGCGAGTTCCTCTATGCGGCGGGACGCATTGTCGGGCGCGTGCCCGACGATCCGAACCCATTCCTCGGTGCGCTTAACATTTTGGGAATGCCGCTCTGGGGTCCGTCCGGTCCGAACGGCTTCCCTGATACCGCAGCTGCTTGGGCCAATCCCGAGGGCATGAAAGTGCGTCTCGAAATCGCCGTGCGGATTGCCGATCGCTGGCGCGATGCACTCAATCCGCGCGATCTCCTTGACGAGATCGCAGGCGCCGCGGCATCGCCCGAGACAAACCGGGCAATTGCGCGGGCCGAATCGAAGCAGCAGGGTCTCGCCTTGCTTTTGATGTCGCCGGAAGTGCAGCGCCGATGAGAGGAGCGCGCCGATGAACCTTTTGTGCGAAACCCCGTCGCCCTCCCGGCGCGCGCTTCTTGCGACGATGGGCGGCCTTTTCGCCTGGGCCTATCTGCCGAAATTCGCGCGCGCCGCCGACGCGCGCGATCCGCGTCTCGTCGTCGTCATTCTGCGCGGCGCGCTCGATGGCCTATCCGCGGTCGCCCCCGTCGGCGATCCGGATTACGCCGGCTTGCATGGCCAGATCGCGCTGTCGCTCAGCGGCGACCACCCAGCGATCCCGCTCGATTCGTTCTTCGCACTCAATCCGGCAATGCCTGTCTTCGCGCGGCTCTATCGCGCCGGTCAGGGCGCCGTCGTTCATGCCGTCGCCACGTCATATCGCGAGCGCTCGCATTTCGATGGCCAGGATGTGCTGGAGAGCGGATTTCCCGGTCCGGGCCGCGTCGCTTCGGGCTGGCTCAACCGCACCATCGCGGCGCTGCCGCGCGGTGCGCGCGTTGCGGCACATGGCGGACTCGGCGTCGGCCCGACGACGCCTCTGATCATGCGCGGAGCGGCGCCGGTTCTTGGCTGGTCTCCGCAAAACCTGCCGCAACCGACGGAAGACCTCGCGAACCGCCTACTCGATCTCTATCGCCATCGCGATCCCGTGCTCGGCGAGGCGCTCGCGCAGGGGCTTTCGGTCGAAAAAATCGCGACGGGCGAAATGGACAAGACGCCGCGCGGCGGATTTGCAAGCGCCGCCGGTATGAAACAGGCGGCGCAAGGAGCGGCGCGGCTTATCGCGGCGGACGACGGTCCGCGTGTCGCCGCGCTCGCCTTCGATGGCTGGGACACGCATGCCAATGAGGGCGGCGCGACCGGGCGCCTCGCGCAACTGCTCGGCGGGTTGGACGGCGCGTTCGAGGAGTTCGAACGTGTGCTTTCTCCGGTGTGGAAAGATACCGCCATCGTTGTCGTGACGGAGTTCGGCCGCACAGCGCGCATCAACGGCACGACGGGCACCGACCACGGTACGGGAACGGTGGTGTTTCTAGCCGGAGGCGCGATCAAAGGCGGCCGTGTGATCGCCGACTGGCCGGGATTGAAGCCGGAGCAATTGTATGAGAACCGCGATCTTGCGCCGACGACGGACCTGCGCGCCGTGGTGAAGGGCGTTCTCGCAGATCATCTCGGTTTGAGCGGCATGGTGCTTGCAAACTCCGTCTTCCCGGATTCGATCGGCGCGAAGCCGATGGGCGGGCTCATCGTTTGACGCGATTTAGGCTTGCGTTTGCGCTCGTCGTGTTTGTCGCGGCGGGCGCGTTGCTTTTCGGTTCGTATTGGCTCGGCGCGTACGGCTATGCGTATAGCCGCTGGCCGGCGCGAGAGTTCAAAAGTCTGCGCTACGCGATGCTGCACGCGATGCGTGGCATTGGAATCGACTACGACGCGTATTCACGTCTCGTCGCTTATCCCGGAAAGCGTTCGACCGAGTGTCCGTCGCAGAGCGATCGCACGGCGGTCATCTTGATCATCGGTCAATCGAATGCGGCGAATAGCGGCGGCCAGCGCTTTGAATCGCAAAGCAGACATGTCGCGGCTTACTTCGATGGCAAATGCGACATTGCTGCCTCGCCGCTGCTCGGCACATCCGGCATCGGCGGCGAACCATGGAGCGCTGCCGGCGACCGTCTGGTGATCGAAGGCGCTTTCGATGACATCGTGCTTATTACCGCTGCGATCAGCGGCAGCGGCTTGTCGGAGTGGCTGCCGGGCCACGATTTAAATGCGATGCTGAAACGCGTCATCGAAGACACGCAACGCCGCTACAAGATCACGCATGTCCTGTGGCAGCAGGGCGAAACCGACTTTTCCATCGGCACAACAGAGGACGCTTATATCACCGGATTTCGCGCGCTTGCGAGCGACCTGCGTGCGTGGGGCGTGACAGCGCCGATCTATGTTGCGATCGCCACGCGCTGCGATGTTCTTGCCGCCCAATGGTCCGTGGACAATGCAATCAGCCGCGCGCAACGCATGCTCGCTGCGTCAGGGCAGGGGCTCGCCGCGGGAATAGACGGAGATTCGCTCTTGGATCCGCTCGATCGCTATGACGGCTGTCACTTCGCCGGTTCGGGCCTGACAAAGGTCATCGACGCGTGGACAAAAATTCTAGGCGCCAAATGAGCGGCGTCTCAGCCGCGAACCGGCTTGTCTCCGGCATAGTGGACTTCAATCGGCTTTATCGGGCTGATCGAGGCATAGGTCGGCGTGTCGAAGCGAATCATGACGCTCAGCGTCAACGTGGCAACGGCGAGAATCAGCACGAGCACGGCGGAAAGCTGAAGCTGCCGGCGCGCGGATTCGGCATCGAAGCTGCGGGTAAAGCCCGCGTCGGGGGAGCGGTCGAAGTTGTCGGCAATCGACATGGCCAAAACCTTTCCAAACAAATCGCTTGGGTGCGTCGTAAGGGCTGACAGGAAACAACGCTGTGCGATTCCGCACGTTCAAAGCCGATGTCCCAAGCTCGGCTTGTCCAACCTCGGCCGTGAAACGCGCGAGCGCGCTGAAAGTTGCGCGATCCGTCAGACGGCGCCGGCGCGCGGCGAGGCAAAGGGGAGGGCGGCGCTCTCGCGAAGCTCGCTTCTGGCGCGCCAGAGGATGGACGCGAAAAGCACCACCATCGCCGCCGCGCCAAGCGGGATATGGCTCAGCTTGGCTACGAGCCGGGCCAGCATCGGCGTCAGCCAGACCATGGCGAGCAGGGTTTTCTCAAACGGCATGAACCCCTTATCCACGCCATAGGCAATCGCGAAAGCAATCGCCGGTCCGAGCAGGACCATGTCATAATCGAGAGAATAGGGTGTCGCGATCAGCGCCGCCGTGAGCAGGGCGGCATATTTGAGCCGTGTATCGGCGGCCGAATGCCAGAGCCACGCAATCGCGCCGACGACGAGCGCGCTGACAAGAGCCTGGAGTGTATAAGCTTCGCTTACGCTGCCGCCGAGCATGCGTACGGCCGCAAAGACGCTCTGGATCTTCTCAAAACCGGTATTGCCTTGCTCCAGGATGATTGTGCGGGTGAAGCCGAGGCTTTGCTGGAAGCCTTGCCAGCTCGCGACCCCAAAGGCGGCGACGCTCAGCGCCGTCATCAGAGCGACCGTTGCGCCTCCAACGAGCAGTGCGCGCCAATGGCGTCCGGCGATCAGCGCGACCGGGATCACCAGCCCGAATTGCGGTTTGTAGGCGAGAAGCGCGAACAGGATTCCGGCAAGCCAGGGCCGCGTCTCGAGGCAGATGAGCGCGCCGGCGAACAGGCCGGCTGTGAGAAAGCCGTTATGTCCGTGCGTCAGATTGACGAACACGGCGGGAAAAGCGAGCGCGGCGACGAGCAGGTCGCGCCGCGATAAACCGCTCTTCTGCAGCACGCTCGCAATGCCGGCGAGGTAAAGCGGCAGCGTTGCGAATTGCCACACCGCAAGCGCGAGCGCGTATGGCAGGAGCGCGAGCAGCGCCGCAACGGCGAGGAAATAGGGCGGGTAGTGCCAGCCGTAGAGATCGGTGGCGGGCCCGAAAAATGCCTGCTGCTCGGCGAAGTGGCTGTCGATGTCGAAGGGCTTTGCGGGGTGGCCGGCAAGCGTCTCGGCACCCGCGACCCAGACCTGGGCGAAATCTGTCCCAAGCGGCCGGCCGAAGAAATCGTGGCGTCCGTCGGACGTGGCGGCCAGCACCAGAATGGCGATCGTCTGAAAAGCGAAGAGGAGCGCGGGATAGACGCGCAGCCGCTCGGCGGTGAGCCAATTTCCGCTTTTGAGGCTCGCCCACATCAATCCGCCGCGCTCCGCACGAGCGGCACTTTAGGCGCCAAGCCTTAAGGTTCGTTGATCGCCGCTGCGTAAATCGCCGATGCCGGGTTTATTCCGCCGCATCCTGCAGCAGCGACTCGCCGGGCCGGATGCGGGTGAAGTGCACCGGGCGCATATCGACATGCAGCCCATGCGCCTTCGATTGCACCACTGTGTAGGTCGACCGATCGAGGTCCGACGTTTCTGGAAAATCTTCACGAAAATGCGCGCCGCGGCTGTCGTCGCGGACAAGCGCCGCGGCGCAAATGGCGCGGCTGACCTCGATGAGATTCTCGACGTTCAGCCGATCCATCCAGGTCAGGTTGAAGCGGCGATCGCCGTCCGTAACGCCGCAGACCTCAATCTCGCGCGCGAGCGCATCGAGCCGTGCGGCGGCGCTTTGCAGTCCCGCGCCGGTGCGCAAAATGCCGACTTCATCCCACATCAACTCGAGCAATTCTTCGCGCATCGCGAAAACATCGCCGGGCGCGCGGCCAAGCGGGCCGTATGCGCGCGCCATCGCCGCATCGATCGCCTGCGCATCGCACTCCGCCAGCGCGCCGCGATCGCGCGCCACGGCTTCAGCCATGCGGTCGCCTGCGATCGCGCCGAACACGGTGGAATTGGCGACGCCATTGCCGCCGAGGCGGTTCGCGCCATGCACGCCGCCTGTGTCTTCGCCCGCTGCATAGAGCCGCGGCATCGGCGTGCGGCACCCCGTGTCGAAAACGATGCCGCCCATCATGTAATGCGCCGTCGGCACGACCTCGACGTCGCCGGAAGCGAGATCGAAGCCGCAATCGGCGCAGCGTTCGACCATTCCCTTGAATTGCCGGCGCACCTCCGGGGGGCCCAAATGCGCCATGCGAATGTAGACGCCGCCATTCGGCGTCGCGTGGCCCTCGCGAATGCGATACATGATCGAGCGGCTGACAATGTCGCGCGTCGCACGTTCGCCGCGCGTGTCGTAAGCGAACATGAAGCGCTCGCGATTGCCGTCGAGCAGGAAGCCGCCGGCGCCGCGCAAGCCTTCTTCCAGCACGGTGCCGGTCATGCGCGTTCCGGGTCCGGCAAGCAGTCCTGTCGGATGAAACTGCACCATCTCCATGTCGCGCAGCGGCAAGCCGGCGCGCAGCGCCATTGCGAGCCCGTCGCAACTCTTGTCGCCCGAGGGCGTGTGATACTTGTACATTGTAGGCCCGCCGCCAGTCGCGAGCAGCACGGCGCGCGCGCGAACCAAGAGCGGCTCGCCGGTGCGGATGTCGAGCATCAGGATTCCGGCCAATCCCGATCCGTCCGTCGCCGGGATAAGATCGAGCGCGCGACGATCTTCGAGCCGCCGCACGTCGCGGCGCCAGACTTGCTCCATCAAGCGATTGATGATCTCGATGCCGGTGAGATCGCCCTTATGCACCGTGCGATCGAATGTCTGCCCGGCAAAAGCCTTTTGATGCACGGTGCCGTCGGGATTGCGATCGAAGAAGCAACCGAGCTCATTTTCCAGTTCGCGAATGCGCACCTGCGCGCCAGTGACGAGCATCCAGGCGAGATCTTGGTCGTTGAGCCACTTGCCGCCTTCGATCGTGTCCATGAAATGACGCTCGGCTGAGTCGCCCGCGGCCAACGCGACGTTGTAGCCGCCTTGCACCATGCGCGTGCAGCCGCATTTGCCGAGCAGGCCTTTGACAGCGATCGTCACATCGAGATCGGGCGCGGCTTTCTTCGCATGCAGAGCGGCGAAGAGACCGGCGCCGCCGGCGCCTAGAATGAGGATGTCGGTTTCGAGTTTGTCCATTGTGCGGTCAGCGCGACCGCGTAACAGCAAGCCACGCGCCGCCGCCCATGAGGCACACGCCGCCGATACGCGAGAAAAGCCGCACGCGGCTGCGAGCGAACACGTTGCCGGCGCGTCCGAGCAGAATCGCATACGAGCCGTCGGTTAGTGCCGCCGTTGCCATTGCAGTCGCGCCGAGCAGCAAGATCTGGCCCACATAATTGCCGGTTGGATCGACGAATTGCGGGATAAACGCGCCAAACCACAGCAACGCCTTCGGATTGCCCATCAGAACGAGAAAGCCTTGCAAGACAAATCCGCCGCGCGGCGGATTGCGAGTCTCTTCTGTCGCGCCGGGCGTTCCCGTAGAGCGCAGAAGCTTCCACCCCATCCAGATCAGATAGGCGGCGCCGGCAAAGCGAAGCCAATCAAACCACCAGCCCATCGTTGCGATGATCGACGCAAGTCCGACAAGAAGAATGCCGAGCATAAGAGCGAGGCCGAGCTGCGTTCCCGCAACGTTGAGCAGTCCGGCGCGCGTACCGTAGCGCAAGCTATTAGCAACGATCAGCGCAACCGTTGGCCCCGGAATGATCGTGATAAGCAGGCACGTGAGGACGTAAGCTATGTAGAGCTCGATAGACATGAAGCTCCCTCCTCAGTCACGCGACGCGCAATGGCTTGATCGCGGCAAGTTCATCTTTCATATCGCGCGCAGCTTTCCAGATATTGTACTCCATTTGCATGGCGAGCCAGATATTTGGACCATCGCCGAACAACTTGCCGAGACGCTGCGCCAGGCTGGCAGTTACTTCCTGACGGCAGGCAAGCACATCGTGTAGCGTCTGCCGTGAGATATGCAGTCGACGCGCGATATCGCTTTTGCTGAGCCCCGTTGCCGGAATGGTGATCTCACGCAAGAACTCGCCGGGATGAGCAGGCGCAATCCTGGCGTGGCGCAGCGTTTTAGTTGCCATGATAGTCCTCCAAGTCCACATCTACGGCATCGTTACCATGCCACGCGAACGTGATCCGCCAGTTGCGGGTAACAAGGACCGAAAAGCGTCCAGTCTGATCACCTCTAAGCGAATGAAAGTTCATTCCCACGCTATCCATTTCCGCCGGCTGGGTTGCTTTATCGAGACGGGAGAGAATTAGTCTCACCTTATCGCGCCAAGTTGGACTAATTGCCGCTGTGTCTCCCCGGATCCAGTAGCGTTTCAGAGCCTTGCTGCGAAACGACCTGATCGGCATCCTGTAGCTTACCGCCTTACAACAAGATCGTCAACCATCTCCTTACACGTCAGGCGGTCGCTACTCCGCGATCCCAAGCTTTTCCAGAACCGCGTCGCGGCGCGCGGCGACATCGGCGCGTACATCGGCAAACATCGAGGCGCCATGCGAGTCCATTCCGACGAGCAGCGGCCCAAATCCACGAATGCGGAATTTCCACAAGCTTTCCGGGTGCAGATCGTCCATGTCGACATCCTCGATCTCTTCAATCCAGGTCGTCTCCAAAGCCGCGGCGCCGCCGACGATCGCGAGATAGGCGCCGCCGAGATCGCGGAACGCGTCGAGCGTGTCCTGCGCCATGCCGCCCTTGCCGATGATGATGCGCACGCCCTCGCGCTCCATTAAAGGACGCGTGAAGCGTTCCATCCGCTGCGACGTCGTCGTGCCGATGCAGAACGGCTCGTAGCCCGCGGGCGCTTTCTCGGATTTCTCAACACGATGCACGTTCGGCGCGGTGTGGATCACGGCGTGACCCTGCAGATCGAATTTCGTGCGCCTGCCGCGATCGAACATGTGAATGAGCGTGGCGTCGCGAATGCCGAAGAGCGTCTTCTCCAGCGTGACGGTATCGCCGATCTTGAGATCGCGCACTTGATCGGCGCTGATCGGCATTTCGAGAACGTGATGAGTCATTGGCGTTTGTCGCTGCCCCTCACCCCAACCCTCTCCCCGCAAGCGGGGCGAGGGAGTCGCGACCCGATCCGATGCACTCGCGGTGCGGACGTTTCAGCGGCGGCGACGCCACCGCATCCCCTCTCCCTGCTGAGCGGGGAGAGGGACAGGGTGAGGGGCCAGGTCATTTGAATGAACCAGTCACGCAAAATGTATCCCGCCCGGTGTGATCGTCGCGCGCGCACGCCGCGCCGAATGGCACTGGATGTTCACTGCGACGGGATTCTGGGTGATGTGCGTCGCGGCGACTTCGACATGCACGGCGAACGAGGTCGAGCGCCCACCGAGACCTTGCGCGCCGATGCCGAGCTCGTTCACCGCTTCCGACAATTCCGCCTCGATCTTTGCGCCTTCGGGATCGCTGCACGTCGTGCGCAGCGGCCGTGTCGCGGCGACCTTGGCAAGATGCATGCAGAGATCCGACGTGCCACCGATGCCGACGCCGACGATGGTCGGCGGACAGACACGCCCGCCGAGCTCGATGACGCGATCGATTACGAAGCGCTTCACCGCCTTGATGCCGTCGGCGGGGATTAGCATCTGCAGGAACGAGCCGTTCTCAGAGCCCGATCCTTTCGGGATCATCTCGATCTCGACCGTCTCGTCGCGATCGTCGAAATCGTAGTTGATGATCGGCACGCGAATGCCGCAGGACGTCTGCTCGTTGACCCTAGTGATCGGATGCACGACGGAGGAGCGCAGCGAGTGCTCTTTCGTCGCGCGCTCGCAGCCGCGTCGGATGGCGCGTGTGACTTCGGCGCCGTCGAAAGAAACGTCGTGCCCGAACGTCACATTATAGATGGGGATGCCGGTGTCCTGGCAAAGGATGTTGTTAGTGCGCTCGGCGACAGCGACATTCTCCACCATCGTGCCGAGAATCGTCTGGCCGATTTTATGCGTCTCCGCCTTCTGCAATCGCGCGAAACCGGCCTTGATGTCGGGCGGCAGGATTTTGAGCGCGCGCACATAAAGGTCTTTCGCGATCTCTTCGACTTCTTTCGTGTCGAGCTGCATGATGGCGCTCTCGGCTTGATCTTTTCTGCGCTCGTCAGAGCGCGTTTAACAGGAACAGGATACCGACCGCGAACGACCCGGCGACGCAGCCGGAGACGACGCTCGCGGTCGACTCGCGCCAGCCGGCGCTCTCCAGCACAAGGACACGTAATCCCAGGGCGAGATGCAGCGCAAGCGCGGTGACGAGCCCCCATTCGGCGGTCCGCACCCATATATTGTGCGTCAAATTGAAAAATGCATCGAGCCGGTCGGCGCCGCTCAAGGCCGTGCCGAGCGCCAGGAAATGCAGCGGCAGGAAGATCGCGAGCGCGATGCCGGAGAGCCGGTGCAAAAGCGCGGCCATAAAGCCAGGCTTGACATGGGTGCGGCGGATCATGCGGCGTAGACCGCAAAGGCGGCGCGGAGGCCAAGCGCCAGCAGGATCAGCGCGACGGCGATCATCGCGATATTGAGCGAGCGGCCGCGCCAGTTTGCCCATTCGCGAAAAATGTTGCGCAGTCCGATCGGCGCGTGAATCGACGCGGCAACGACGAACAGCGAATAAAATGCGAGGAAGAGAGCATTGCCGCGTGTGCGTCCCAGGATTTCGCCGGCATTGAGCCCGGCACGCACGGCATAGATGATCGTTGCGAGATGAATCGCGACGGCAAACGCGAGCACAAAAGCCGTCGCGCGCTGTGCAACGAGCAGCCGCGCCGTCCAAGCCGCGTTACTAGCCGCGTTCCTGGCCGCGTTCATATCGCGCCCCGCAGCGCCGCGCGCATCGTTTCGCGTTTCAGGCCGGCGATCGATTGCGTCGGCGACAGCTGCTTCGGGCAGAATGCTGTGCAGCTCATGTGACTGTGGCAGGAATGGCAGCCTGAATCCGTCGCCACCGCTTCGAGCCGCGACGTCTGTCCGCGGTCGCGCACGTCGTTGACGAGCGTCCAGGAACGATTGAGCGCCGCCGGCCCGAGATAATCCTTGTCCCACGAGACGACATCGCAGGCGGAATAGCAGATGCCGCAATTGATGCACTCGATTGCGACGTCGGCGGCGCGGCGCTCGCGCGAGTCCGGCGGCACGACTGCGAAATCCGCGGGCGGCGATTCGCCCGGCTCGAAATAGCCTTTCGCATCGCGCCATTTGTCGAAGAAGGCGGCCATGTCGACGGCGAGGTCCTTGACGACAGGCAGATTGCGCAGAGGTTCGAGCTTCAGCCGCTTGCCTTTGCGCTGCACGTCGACGACGCGCGTGCGGCACGTCCAGCGCGGAATGCCGTCAACCATCATCGCGCAGGAGCCGCACATTCCCACCCGGCAGGCGAAGCGATAGGCGAGGCTCGCATCCTGCGTGCGCTGGATTTCGGTGACCGCGTCGAGGATCGTCTGGCTCTCGCGCAGTGGCAGCTCGAAGGCCTGGAATGCGCCGTCGCGTCCGCCGCGCCAAATGTCGAGTTCGAGCGTATCGGTTTGCACCGATCTACCTAGGTGCTCGTATAAAGGCGTGTCAATTCGCAACCCGAACGGGCATATCGGGAAACGACAATTGCGCGCGCGCACGCCAGTCGGCGCTAACATAATTGACGATCAGCGAACGCCGCACGCGCTCGATCGGTCGCGGCGCGAAACCGTGCCAGGTGTCGTGGCTTGGGACAAAGGCCAATGCGGAATTCGCCGCGAAGGGTACGCGATAGGCCAATGTCTGCGCATCGGCATAGATGTCGGTGCCGAGATCGTCGGCGCCATCGAGATAGATGAAGCAGGTGAATTTCTTTTCGCCGATATCGGTGTGCGGCTCGAGCCAGAAGCCATCCGCATCGAGCGCGTATTCGATGCGCAGGAACGTGTGCTCGAGCGCCGCGCCGAACGTTTCCGCGACAGTGCTCGCCAAAGCAGGTGATTGCATCGTCTCGGCGATCCGTCGCATCGGCGGAAATCGCGCCATGTTCGCGTAATCGAAATAGATGCGCTTATCGTTGCGATACGCGCGGCGGCCGGATGGTTGCACGGCAATCGAGGCTTGCAGCGGCAGCTGCGCGAGGCCGCGCAGCAAGCCGGGCGGCAAGACATTCCGGATGCGCCAATGCGGCCATGGCGCCGCAATCGCCTGCGCGCGCCGAATCGCGCCGGACATGTGCGCGGCGATTTCTTGCGCGACTGTGAACTCCCGGGATGGGGCAGGCGGTTGGGTTGCGGCGCTGATCTTCATCGCTTAAGTGCGTTCCCTGGCCATGCGCTTACCGCATGGCCTCGCCTCCGAGGTTAGCATGGCGGACGAAGCGCCCGCGAAATCGCCCTTGCATGCGCGGGTGATGATTATCGGCTCCGGGCCCGCCGGCTATACCGCCGCGATCTATGCCGCGCGCGCCATGCTGGAACCGGTCCTGATCGCCGGCTTCGAGCCCGGCGGCCAGCTAATGATCACCACGGAGGTGGAGAACTATCCCGGCTTCGCCCTGCCGATCCAGGGCCCGTGGCTCATGGAGCAGCTGAAGGCGCAGGCCGAGCATGTCGGGACGCAGCTCATCGCCGATCACATCGACAAGGTGGAGCTCGGTCGCCGGCCGTTCCTGCTGATCGGCGATAGCGGCCGGACCTACACCTGCGACGCATTGGTGATCGCCACCGGCGCCAAGGCGAAATGGCTGGGCATTCCCAGCGAAGAGCGCTTCAAGGGCTACGGCGTCTCCGCTTGCGCCACCTGCGACGGCTTCTTCTTCCGCGGCAAGGAGGTGCTGGTCGTCGGCGGCGGCAATTCTGCCGTCGAAGAGGCGCTCTACTTGAGCCACATCTGCTCCAAGGTGACCGTGGTGCACCGCCGCGATTCCTTCCGCGCCGAACGCATCCTGCAGGAGCGGCTGTTTGCGCGCCCGAATGTCGAGGTCGTCTGGAACCATGTGGTCGAAGAAATCCTCGGCGACGATCTCCCGCCGAGCGTTCGCGCTGTGCGGCTCACGCATGCGCACACGCATGCGCACGAGGTCCGCCAGGTCGACGGCGTATTCGTCGCGATCGGCCACCATCCGGCGTCGGACCTGTTCATTGGACAGATCAAGTGCAAGCCGAACGGCTATATCGAGACCGTTCCCGGCTCGACCGTTACAAACGTGCCCGGCGTCTACGCGGCGGGCGATGTCGCCGATGACGTCTACCGGCAGGCGGTGACGGCTGCCGGACTTGGCTGCATGGCGGCGCTTGAAGCCGAGCGCTGGCTGACCCTTCAAGAAGCGGCAACGAAGATCGCCGCCGAATAACGCCAGCGCGCGCTCAGGGAGGCAACGCGTTTTGGACTGGGACAAGCTGCGGATATTCCACGCCGCCGCCAAGGCGGGTTCCTTCACGCATGCCGGCGAATCGCTCGGGCTCAGCCAGTCGGCTGTCAGCCGGCAGGTGAGCGCGCTCGAAAGCGAGCTGCAGGCGCCGCTTTTCCACAGGCATGCGCGCGGGTTGATCCTCACCGAGCAGGGCGATGTCCTCTACCGCACCGTCCAGGAGGTGATGACCAAGCTCGACGCGGTGCAGACGCGCTTGAGCGACAACCGTCAGAAGCCGAACGGTGAATTGCGCATCACCACGACGCTTGGCATCGGCACGAATTGGCTCGCACCGCGCTTGGGCGAATTCCTCGAACTTTATCCCGATGTCACGGTGAAACTCATCCTCAGCGACGATGAGCTCGACCTCGGCATGCGCGAAGCCGATGTCGCGCTTCGCTTACGCGAGCCCTCGCAGCCCGATCTTGTGCGCCGGCGCCTGTTCACGGTGCACTATCACCTCTACGCGTCGCTCGATTACGTGAAGCAGCACGGGCAGCCGCGCACGCTCGAAGAGCTCGATCAGCATCGTATCCTCAGTTACGGCGTCACCGGTGCGAGCTTCTTGCACAGCATGAACTCTTTGCTGACCGCCGGACGCGATTCGAAGAGCCCACGGGTGTCGGCGCTCTCCGTCAACAACATCACGGCGCTGCAGAAGGGGGTCCTTGCCGGCGTCGGCATCGCGGTTTTGCCAGATTACCTCATCGAGGAAGAGAGCCCGCTTCTGCGCCTGCTGCCGCAATCGCAAATGCCGGAATACGATTGCTTCCTTGTCTATCCCGAAGAAATGCGCAACGTCGCGCGCATTCAGGTCTTTCGCGATTTCCTCGTCGCTAACGCCCAACGCTGGCACTATTGAACTGCGCAGGCTGCATGGCGCGCATGCAGCAGCCTAGCTAGCGCCGCGCCGTATCGAGTCGCAACATCACACCGATTCCGCTGGCGCCGCGGCTTGCCTCCCCGGCACGCGACCATCGCTTTCGGGATCTCCCTTCGGGAGGCCTGGGCCTCCAGGTCATGGCCGGGCAGCGATGCCCGGCCCTTTTTTATGTGTAGAGGCGCTCGCCTTCGAGCCCCTTGTACAGATCGGCGACGTACTCGCCGTAACCGTTGAACATCAGCGTCGGCACGCGATTGCCCTTGCCGAGCACTTCTTCCGTCGCCTGGCTCCAGCGCGGATGCGGCACGTTCGGGTTCACGTTCGCCCAAAAACCGTATTCGCTCGATTGCAGCTTCTCCCAGAAGCTGACCGGGCGCTCGGTGACGAAGCTGATTTTCGTGATCGATTTGATCGACTTGAAACCGTACTTCCAGGGCAGCGCGAGGCGGATCGGTGCGCCGAACGGTTTGCCGAGCGGCTTGCCGTAGGCGCCGACGACCATGAAGGCGAGATCGTTGCTGGCTTCCGCCATCGTCACGCCTTCGATGTAGGGCCACGGATACCAGAACTGCCGGAAGCCGGGGCCGACGCTTTTGTCCATGAACGTTTCCATCCGCACGTATTTCGCGGCGGAGGCGGGCTTGGCAAATTCGACGAGCGATTTCAGCGGGAAGCCGGTCCACGGGACGGCCATGCCCCAGGCTTCGACGCAGCGATGGCGATATAGCCGCTCCTCGATCGGCATTTTCTTCAGGAGATCGTCGATGTCGATTTCCTGCGCCTTCTCGACCAGCCCATCGATCTTGATGCGCCAGGGCCGCGTCTTCAAAGCTTCCGCAGCGGACGCGATGCGTTTCGTCGAGCCGAATTCGTAGAAATTGTTGTAGTTGGCGTTGACGTCTTCGGGCGTGATGTCGCGATCGAGCTTGAAGGTCTCGTTGCGTTTTGCCGGGAACAGGCCGGCGGTAGGATCGGCTTCGGCGCGGGCAAGGGCGGGCCCCGCCGCGTTCGCGATGAGGCCGCCGGCAAGCGCCGCGGTGCCGCCGAGGATCGCCCGGCGGTCGAGGAAGAACCGCTCCGGCGTGGCGGCGCTTTCGGGCAATTCCCAGCCCTTGCGTCGCAGAATCAGCATGGCTTGTCTCCGGTAAGTTGCCGGGAAAGTAGGGAGACGGCGCGCTCCCGGCAAATCACGAGGGCGCGAGACGCGCGTGTGCTAGTACCTCGTCCTGACGCGCGCGTCGGGGGATCCAAATAAATGACCAAAGCCATCGTCGGCATTATCGGCGGATCGGGTGTCTACGATCTGCCCGGGCTTGCAGACATGCGTGAAGAGAAAATCGGGACGCCCTGGGGCGAGCCATCGGATGCGCTGCGCTTCGGCCGCATCGGCAAAACCGAAGCTGTATTCCTGCCGCGGCACGGGCGCGGCCATCGACTGTCGCCGTCCGGCATCAACTATCGCGCCAATATCGACGCGCTGAAGCGCGCCGGGGTGACCGACATCGTCTCGGTTTCAGCCTGCGGCTCGTTCAAGCCCGAGCTGCAGCCGGGTTTGTTCGTGCTCGTCGATCAACTCGTCGACCGCACGTTCGCGCGCGCCTCGTCCTTCTTCGGCAACGGCTGCGTCGCGCATGTGTCGATGGCGCACCCGATCGCGCCGCGTTTGCGCGAACGCATTCGCGACGCCGCGCGTGCCGAAAAAATCGATTTTGTCGATCGCGGCACGTATGTCTGCATCGAGGGGCCGCAATTCTCGTCTTATGCGGAATCGCTCACCTACAAGCACGCCGATTACGACGTGATCGGCATGACGGCGATGCCGGAAGCCAAGCTCGCGCGCGAAGCCGAAATCTCGTACGCGACGATCGCCATGGTGACGGATTTCGATTGCTGGCATCCCGACCACGATGCGGTCGATGTTGCGTCGGTAATCAAGGTCGTGCACGACAATGCGCGCAAGGTTGCGCAGCTCCTGACGCGGCTCCTGACGGATTTCCCTGCCGAGCACGAAGCTTGCCCGCGCGGCTCCGATCGCGCGCTCGATAACGCTGTTATCACCGCGCCCGACGCGCGCGATCCGGAGGTTTTGCGGAAGCTCGACGCGGTGATGGGGCGCGTGTTGTCACAAACGAAAAGCGTCTAACCCCTCTCGAAATCGCCTTGCTGCGGTGGCGCCAGCGGTGTGAAGGCGCAACGATCGGGCTTCAAATCGATGAGCGGCGTTCCATCGAGACAATCGAGTCCGCGCACCAGCACCTCGTTGCGCTCGATTGAAACTAACGCAACAAGCGATGTGCCGATCGGATTCGGCCGCGCCGGCGAGCGCAGCGAAAACGTGCCGCGCGTCGTGCCATCGTTCTTCGGACTTTGGCGCACGAGATCGCGGCGCGAGCGATCGAGCCAGTAGAGCACCTCGACCTTTTCGTATTGCGCGAGCCCATCGAGTGCGGCGGCCCACGGCTCGAACACTTCGATGCGGCACACCGGACCATCGAGGCGGCCCTGCCGGGGACACAGCATGCGGTCGCTCCACGGCGTGTGGATGCGGCCGACGAAGACCAAGCCGGCATCGCGAGGCTCCGGCGCCTCGACGGCGACTTCACCGGGGCGGATTTCGTTCAGGCGAACCATCGACTATTCTGCCCGCATCGCGTCAGGAGACCTCGAGATGAAAATCAGCGCACGCAACCGGCTCAAAGGCAAGATCACCGATGTGAAGAAGGGCGCGACCACGTCGCACGTACGCATCGACGTCGGCAACGGCGCCGTCGTCACGGCGTCGATCACCAACGAGGCGGTGGACGAGCTCGATCTGAAGGCCGGCGACAGCGCTTACGCCATCATCAAGGCGACCGACGTGATGGTTGGGAAAGACTGATCGATTCGCCGGTGCGATTGCGCCGCAGGGATCGACTCGCTGCCGCTGCGGCGGCCTCAGAAAAAATTTCGCAAACTTATCCCCGTCTGTCCGCGCGCCCGTAAGCTTCTGGCATCCCCGCCCACACGAGGGCGCTTCCGGAAGTGGTTCCGAAGTGCGCGTGGGGCGCGGCGCCTGCGGCGCGGGGTGAACCTGATCCCGCGTCTCGGGAGGCTCTTGCAAACCGGTGGCCGTGCGTCGGAAGACGCACGGACGCGGAGTAACCCGCCCGTCCGGCACAGCGCGTGATCCGGCGAAGTGGGAACCGGTTCGCCGATGAGATCACGCGCCATTCTATTCGTGAGAGCACGGCCGGACGCAAAACCGGCTTCCACTTTTGCTGGCCGTGCTCTGGACCGGTCCGCGGCTCAGATCGCTTAAGCGGATTTAGGTGGCAGCACCGAAGTCCGCGAAGATGCGGGAAGCAAGGGACAGAAATCGCCGTACACGTGGCGCCGGGTGACCGGTGTTTTTAGTTTTAGATGCGGCCGCCCGGCGCCCGTGTCCTCTTGCCAAGACTCGCGCATGATGCGGCGAGCGCGATGACGCACGCCTATGCAGTGGCGCGGCATCCGTCCAACTCAAGTAACGTCAAGAATACGCGACGATGTCGCGTTGCTTCGCAGAATAATGTGGAAGATCAGTAGTCTTTCCGCGCGAAGCGGAACCTGCGCCACTGGGCTGAGTTAGGGGGGCGAAGGTCACGAGCCGGCTGCGCCGGCGCGATAAAGGAGAATACCCGTGGGTGGCATTATCTATCTCGTCGGACTCGTCGTCATCATCCTGGCCATTCTGTCGTTCCTCGGCCTGCGCTGAAAACCTCCAACAGAAAGCAAGGAGGAACACATGTCTGACATTAGCGGTATCCGCTCGCGCCCCGCCGTCGCGGGAGAATGGCTCGGCCAGTGCTACGTCGATTGGTGTGCGGTCATCGCCGGCGCACTTATCGCCTGCGCGATCTTCGTTTTGTTGACGACGTTCGGCTCGGCGATCGGGCTGACCTTGACCTCACCTTATCCCGGTTCCGGCTTCTCCGGCCGCGTCGCCACGTGGGTGATCGGCATTTGGGAAATCTGGGTGGCCGTGTCGGCATTCGCGATCGGCGGTTATTTTGCCGGGCGCCTTCGCCATCGCGTCGGCGATGCCACGGAGCATGAATCCGATGTGCGCGACTCGGCCCACGGTCTCGTCGTCTGGGCGATCGCAGCGCTTCTCGGCACCTGGATCATCACGATGACGGCGAAAGACGTCGCCCATGCCGTCAACAGCGGCGGCGATCGCAATCCGATCGCCGGCAA
This sequence comes from Methylobacteriaceae bacterium, assembly GCA_019242655.1. GTDB lineage: Bacteria > Pseudomonadota > Alphaproteobacteria > Rhizobiales > Beijerinckiaceae > JAFASC01. The sequence goes on along the minus strand of JAFAVH010000261.1, from coordinate 3,502 downwards.
GGCCGATCCGGCGCGCTACGCCGCCGACGTGATGCTGCGGACCGACAGAGTGAACCCGGCGGGCTATGACGAGCCGCTGCACAGGGAAGTTGCCAGCGTGCTTGCAGCTTACGCCACCGGCGTGAACTTAACTCAGGAGGACGCGCTCTATCTCACCCGCGTCACCCAGGCCCATAGCGGCATCTCGCAGGCCGATGCGGAACCGCGCGTCAGCCGCGCCGTGCAGCAGGTTCGCGATAACGCAAATCAGGCCCGGCGTTCGGGCGTCATGGTGGCGTTCCTCGCGGCTGTCTCGCTGGCGATCGGCGCGGCGGCGGCCTGGACCGCGGCGGCGCTCGGCGGACGCCATCGCGACGAAGGCATCGACGCCAGCGACATGTTCCGCTGGCGCTGAACTCGAAAAGAAGAAGGAGAAAAAGATGGGACGCGGAATTCTGCTCTGGCTCCTCGGCGTGCCAATCCCGATCATCATTCTGTTGGCGCTGTTCAGCCGCTGATTTGAACTGACATTAACGCTCCCGTGTTTTCGCACGGGAGCGTTTGCGTTTTAGGGCCAGCGCACGCTCGGCGGCAACGAGGAGAGAATCGACTCGACATTGCCGCCGGTTTTCAACCCAAAAATCGTGCCGCGGTCGTAGAGGAGATTGAACTCGACATATCGGCCACGTCGAACCTGCTGCTCCTCGCGTTCGGCTTCGGTCCACGGCTTCGACCAGTTCGCGCGGACGATCTTTGGGTAAATGTCGAGCAAAGCTTCGCCAACCTCGCGCGTGAACGCAAAATCCGCGTCCCAATTTTTGTTCTCGGCATCGCCGGCGCTGTTCAGATAGTCGAAGAAAATGCCGCCAACGCCGCGCGGCTCGTTGCGATGCTTCAGAAAGAAATACTCGTCGCACCATTGCTTGTAGCGCGCGTAATCGGCCACGCCTGCGTGACGCTCGCACGCGCCGCGCATCGCCGCGTGAAACGCGATTGCATCGGGATCGTCTTGCCGGCGCCGCGCATTCAAGACCGGCGTCAGATCGGCGCCGCCGCCGAGCCAGGCTTTGGTCGTTGAGACGAAGCGCGTGTTCATGTGCACCGTCGGCACATGCGGGTTCCAGGGATGAATGATCAGCGATATTCCCGAGGCCCAGAAGCGGGGATCCTTGTCGGCGCCGGGAATCTGCGCGGCAAATTCCGGCGCGAACGTTCCGAACACGCTCGATGTGTGGACGCCGGCCTTCTCGAACACACGCCCCGCAAGGCTAGCCATCGTGCCGCCGCCGCCAGGCGCGCTGCCGTGGTCGGTGCGCTCCCAGGTCTTCTTCTGAAACCGACCTGGCGTCGCGGCCGTATCAGGGTAGGGGCCCGGTGCCTCCGCTTCGATCGCCTCCAGCGCCGCGATGATGCGCTGCTGCAGCGCCTCGAACCAGGCGCGGGCGGTCTGCTGACGTGTCTTAAGAATCGTACTCAATGTGAAGGGCCCGGTGATGTCGAGCGAATTTGCCGCAAGGCCTCCCCGACGACCATCGCGGCGGCGACGGCGACATTGAGCGAGCGCAAACCCGGCTGCATCGGTACGAGCACGCTTGCATCGGCAGCCGCATGCACGTCTTCCGGCACTCCGGCCGACTCGCGCCCGACCAGGAGGATGTCGCCGTGCGCGTAGGCGAAATCGGTATAGGCGCGCGCCGCACGCGTGGTGAGCAGAATCATGCGCGCCGCGTTCTGTGCCCGCCAGGCGAGGAAGGCCCGCCACGAGGCGTGACGCATCAGGCTCACACGATCGAGATAATCCATCGCCGCCCGCCGGAAGCGCGGATCGGACACGGAAAAAGCCGCGGGCTCGATCAGTGCCGCATCGAGCCCGAGGCAGGCGCACATCCGCAGCATCGTCCCGGTATTTTGCGGGATGTCGGGCTCGAAAAGGGCGAGGGTCAACGTCGCAGCCATGGCGCGCTGTTAGCGGGACCGGAGCGGTTTTGAAAGCCGGAAAGCCTCCTCCGAGCGCCGCCGCGCGGCTATGGACAACAGATTTGAATCTTGCCAGTAAAAGCTCCGCCCTAGGTAGCTTTCCGGAGGACCGGCGCGGCGCGGGCGTCCGGTCGCCAAGTGGCGTCGGGTCGCATTGTCTGCGCCCATGCTGCTGCCTAGAAGTAGCTTTGGACGCCGTCGCGCGTTGAAAAGCAGAAGCGGTTCAGGGGATGGCTGTGACGGATACAGTTGCGGGAACTTCACTGGCGGTAGGCGCCACTGGCCCCGAGCCGACTCGCAGAGACTTCCTCTACATCGCGACCGGTGCCGCCGCGGCGGTTGCGACCGGCGCAGCGATATGGCCGCTGATCAGCCAGATGAGCCCGGACGCGTCGACCCTCGCGCTCGCCTCGACCGAGGTCGATTTATCCGGCATCGCCGAAGGCCAGATCGTCACCGTGAAGTGGCGCGGCAATCCGGTTTTTGTCCGCCATCGCACGGAGAAAGAGATCAAAGAGGCTCAGGACACACCTTTGTCCCAGCTGCCTGATCCGGCGACGGACCAGTCCCGCGTCAAGAAGCCGGAATGGCTCATCGTTGTCGGCGTCTGCACCCATCTTGGCTGCGTTCCGCTCGGCCATCAGGGCCCGTATGACGGATGGTTCTGTCCCTGCCACGGCTCGATCTACGACACGTCGGGGCGCATCCGGCAGGGGCCGGCGCCGCGTAACCTCGATGTGCCGACTTACAAGTTCACCGGCGATACGAAAATCCTGATCGGTTGATTGCACGCCGCGCTTAACGAGACGAATTGATGACCGGACATTCGACCTACGTTCCCAAAAGCGCGCTCGCCCGTTGGTTCGAGAGCCGCCTACCGATTATGGGGCTCGTGCATTCCTCGTTCATTGCCTACCCCACGCCGAAAAACCTGAATTACTGGTGGACGTTCGGCGGCATCGCCTCGTTCATGCTCGTTGCGCAAATCGTCACCGGCGTCGTGTTGGCGATGCATTATACGCCCGAAGTCACGATGGCTTTCGATTCTGTCGAAAAGATCATGCGCGACGTCAATTTCGGCTGGCTGTTGCGCTACGCGCATTCGAACGGCGCCTCGATGTTCTTTGTCGCGGTATATATCCACATTTTCCGCGGCCTTTATTACGGCTCCTACAAGGCGCCGCGCGAAGTGCTCTGGTTGCTTGGCGTCATCATATTCCTTCTGATGATGGCAACGGCCTTTATGGGCTACGTGCTTCCTTGGGGACAGATGTCGTTCTGGGGAGCCAAGGTCATCACCAGCCTGTTTTCGGCGATCCCTTTTATCGGCGATTCGATCACGATTTGGCTGTGGGGCGGCTATTCCGTCGATAATCCGACGCTGAACCGCTTCTACGCGCTGCATTATCTCCTGCCGTTCATGATTGTCGGGGTCGTCGCGCTGCATGTGTGGGCGCTGCACGTGACGGGACAGAACAATCCGACGGGCGTGGAAGTCAAAAGCGTGCCGAAAGATACGGTACCGTTCACGCCGTATGCGACGGTC
>JAFAVH010000247.1 GCA_019242655.1 Methylobacteriaceae bacterium | reverse complement strand
ATGCTTACGCGATCGTCGACGAAGTGGACTCGATCCTGGTCGACGAGGCGCGCACGCCGCTGATCATTTCAGGCCCGTCGGACGATAAGTCCGATCTCTACAATGCGATCGACGTATTGATCCCGCGCCTCGGCAAGGATCACTACGATCTCGACGAAAAGCAGCGCACGGTGAACCTCACCGAGGCGGGCAACGAATATATGGAAGAGCTTTTGCGCGAAGCCGGCATCCTCAAGGATGGCTCGCTCTATGAAGCATCCAACGTGACGCTCGTCCACCACATCAATCAGGCGCTGCGCGCGCACCGCTTGTTCCAGCGCGACAAGGATTACATCGTCCGCAACGGCGAAGTCGTGATCATTGACGAATTTACCGGCCGCATGATGCCGGGACGCCGCTATTCCGAAGGTCTGCATCAGGCGCTCGAGGCGAAGGAGCACGTGCAGGTTCAGCCGGAGAATGTGACGCTCGCGTCGATCACCTTTCAGAACCTGTTCCGCCTTTACAAGAAGCTCGCCGGCATGACCGGCACCGCCGCGACCGAAGCCGACGAGTTCGCCGAAATCTACAAGCTCGATGTCGTCGAAATTCCGACCAACATGCCGATCGCGCGCGTCGACGAGGACGACGAGGTCTATCGCACACAGGCCGAGAAGCTGAAGGCGATTGTCGCCGAGATCGAGTCGGCGAATTCCAAGATGCAGCCGATGCTCGTCGGCACGACCTCGATCGAGAAATCAGAGCAGCTTGCCGAATTCCTGATCGAGAACGGCTACAAGCAGATCAATTTCGAAGATCCGAAAAATGCGCTCGCCGGACTCTATGCGGCCGCGCGCAGCGGCAGGCCGTCAAAGCTCTTCGCCGTGTTGAACGCGCGCTTCCACGAGCAGGAAGCCTACATTGTCGCCGAAGCGGGCGTGCCCGGCGCGATCACAGTCGCGACCAACATGGCCGGTCGCGGCACCGACATTCAGCTCGGCGGCAATGTCGAGATGCGTGTTGCGCAGGAATGCGAAGGTCTCGAAAACGGTGAGCGCGCCGCGAAAGAAGCGGAAATCCGCGCCGAGGTCGCTGATCTCAAGCAGAAAGCGATTGCGGCGGGCGGCCTCTATATCGTCGGCACCGAGCGCCACGAGAGCCGGCGCATCGACAATCAGCTGCGCGGCCGCTCCGGCCGTCTGGGCGATCCGGGACGTTCAAAGTTCTTCCTGTCGCTGCAGGACGATCTCATGCGCATTTTCGGCTCCGAGCGCATGGACACGATGCTGCGCAAGCTCGGGCTCGAAGAGGGCGAGGCGATCATCCATCCCTGGATCAACAAGGCGCTCGAAAAGGCACAGCAGAAGGTCGAGGCGCGCAACTTCGACATCCGCAAGAATATCCTGAAATTCGACAACGTGATGAACGACCAGCGCAAGGTCGTCTTCGAGCAGCGCCGCGAAATGATGGCGCAGGAATCGCTCGAGGAAACCGTCGGCGACATGCGCGAAGGCGTCATCGACGATCTCGTGTCGAAACACATTCCGCACGATGCCTATCCCGAGACGTGGGACGTCGCCGGCTTGCACGAAGCCGTGCAGAACACGCTCAACCTCGACCTTCCCGTTGCCGATTGGGCAAAGGAAGAGGGAATCGCGGATGAGGAGATCCGCGAGCGCGTGCAGAAAGCTGCGGATGAAGGATATGTCGCGCGCGTCGAAAAGAACTCGCCGGAAGTCATGCGCTATGTCGAAAAGCAGATCATCCTGCAGGCGCTCGATCATTTGTGGCGCGAGCATCTCGTCACGCTCGATCATCTGCGGCAGGTGATCGGCTGGCGCGGCTACGCGCAGCGCGATCCTTTGAACGAGTACAAATCCGAAGCGTTCGAGCTGTTCGACGCGCTGATCACGCGCTTACGCGAAATTACGACCGCGCAATTGATGCGCGTCGAAGTCGCATACGAGCCGCCGCCGCAACAATTGCCGCCGATGCATGCCTCGCATTATGACGCAACCACCGGCGAAGACGACATGGCGATCGCCGAGATCAATTCGCGCATCGCCGCCGGCGATTTCGCGCCGCAGCAGCTTTTTGCAGCGGCCGCGCAGGCCGATCCCGAGACATTGGTGCGCGATCCCGCCAATCCCTCGTCATGGGGCAAGGTCGGCCGCAACGAAGCCTGTCCGTGCGGGTCGGGCAAGAAGTTCAAGCACTGCCACGGCGCGTTGGTTTAACACCGGACGGCGCACCTCGTAGTGCGCGCGATGTCTCCTGTTCACCCCGGCTGCGGGCCGTCATAGCCCTCGGCAATGATAAGATCGGCGGTCGACGCGTTGGCGCGCAACTTCATCGCCTCGGCATATTCAGGCGAGTCGTAGCAGTCCTTCGCCGTTGCATAATCCTTGAACTCGATCACAACGTTGCGCGAGCGGCCGCTGCCTTCACGCGACTCGGCGGGACCGCCGCGTACCAGGAATTTCGCGCCATATTTGGCGAAGGCTTTTGCGTTCGCCGCAACATATTGTTTGTACGCGTCGGCGTCCGTCACGTCGACGCGTACGACCCAGTAACCTTTCGGCATTTGTTCCTCCCGATTTCAGCGTGACGCGTCACATTGCCGTCATTCTCAGCGTGTATGACGAGCGTAGGTTCCGTTGCGTTGAGTTGTAACGGACCTTGCACGCCGGGCCGGATGTACGCCCGGCGTTTTGCTTTTCATGAGCGCGCCGCGGCTTGCGCAGCCCTCAACGCCGGCCCTTGCCGTTATCGCCAAGCCGCCGCAACAGCGCGAGAGCCGGCGCCCTTTTTCGCTGCGCGCGCCGCAATGGCTGTTCAAACCGCCCCTCGAATTCGAGCTGCAGCTCGCGGCCCTTTTTCATCGCGCGCTGCTTCAGCCGGTCAAGCCAGTCTTCGCGGCTCGGCCGGGGGTCGGTGGCGAGTACCGGGGCCTGTCCCGCGCGATAGACCCACACGCGTGCAGGCGGCAGGTTGAGCCACACCGAATGGAGTGCTTCGGCGCGGAAGTGCAGCCCGCTCAGCCGGCTGGTCAACGGGATCGGAGACGTGAGCCCGTAGGTGAATTGAATGAAAGGAGCGTTTTGCCGCATCAGCCCGAAGGCGTCGCGCAGCAGATTGAGGCGGCCACGTTCCGGCCGCGTCAGGAGCGGCAAGCTCGAGACAATGCAGGCCGCCTGCTCTTTCAGTACAGGGGTCAGCGTCTCCGCCAGCCGGTAGGCGTCGCCCTGCACGATTCGCGCCTTCGGGAACCGCTGCGCCAGCAATTTGCAGAAGGAGGGGTCGAACTCGACGAGGATCAGCCGCTCCTGCGCGATGCCGCGTGCAAGGAGCGCTTCCGTCACTGGTCCGGTACCCGGCCCGAGCTCGATGATAGGGCCGTCCGCATCGGGATCGACATAGCTCGCCATGGCACGGGCGAGGAATCGCCCCGAAGGCGAGACGGCGCCCGTCACTTTCGGATTGTCGAGCCAGCGCTTGATGAAGCGCGCCTCATCGGCGAGGCGCTCTTCAAGCGGGAGACGCGGCGAACGCAAGCGTTCCGAACGCAGATGCCTGGACTGCAAGAGGTCTCCCGCCGCTTCGGTTTGGTCTCTACTCGCTCACATCCGCCGGAGCGTCAAGAAAACGTCACGCCCACGCTTCGGTTTCCCAAAGCTTCAGACGTTGCCGAGATTCTCAAAAAAT
>JAFAVH010000346.1 GCA_019242655.1 Methylobacteriaceae bacterium | reverse complement strand
CGGCGAAAACCGGCGTCAACATCAAAGGCTCGCCAAGTCGTTGACCGACCCCGCTCATCATGCGGGCGCACGGATTGAGACAAACGGGCACGTCCGCTCCGGTCGCCCGGGCCGCATCGATCACGCGCGCATCAGTAAGTTCCAGGCCATTATGTTGGGCAAGGAGTCGCAACGCCGCTGCCGCATCGGATGAGCCGCCACCGATGCCGGATGCCACCGGCAGGCGCTTCACAAGATGAAAGCTTCCGGCGCGCAGATACCCGACGCGTGTTGCGAGTTCGCGGGCGGCGCGCAGGACGAGATTGTCCGCGTCGGCTCCCACACTGGCGGCATTCGGCCCCGAAACCGTCAGCGCAAGTTCTTCGCCGGCGTCGAAACTCAGAGCGTCGCCGACGCCGGCAAAAGCGACGAGGCTTTCAAGTTCGTGATAATTGTCGGCGCGGCGTCCGAGAACGTGCAGCGTCAGGTTTATCTTGGCAGGCGCACGCGCGGTCAGCATGGCGAGCGTGCATCGAGCGCGAGGCGCGCTCAGCCCCCGTTCTTGGACTCGTTTTGCTTCTTCGGTTCGGCTTCGGCAGCCGCCGGCTTCTCATCGTCCGGCAAGCCGTTGTCGATCTTCTTCAGGATGCGCTCGAGATCTTCCGGCTCGGGCTTGAGGTCGCGCGCATGATTCCACTGGAAATGCGCCTCGAGCTTGCGACCGACGCGCCAATAAGCATCGCCGAGATGATCGTTGATGACCGGGTCTGATGATTTCAGCTCGATCGCGCGTTCGAGTTCTTTCACCGCCTGATCATATTGACCGAGCTTGTAGTGCGCCCAACCGAGGCTATCAACGACGTAGCCGTCGGTCGGCCGCAACTCGACGGCGCGGCGAAGCATCTTGAATGCCTCGTCAAGATTGGTGCCCTGATCGACCCAGGAATAGCCGAGATAGTTCAGAACAAGCGGCTGGTCGGGGAAAAGCTCGAGCGCTTTCTTGAAATCCGCTTCCGCTTTGGGCCATGCCTTTTGCCGCTCGTAGGCAATGCCGCGATAGTAGTAAAGCGACCACAGACTCTTCTCGGGCTTGCTCGAGCGCTCCAGCGCTTTTGTATATGTCGCCGCCGCATCCGTGAATTGCTTGCGGGAGCGCTGTAAATTGCCGAGCGCAGTCAGCGCTTCTTCGTTCTTCGGCTTCTCGTTGACGATATCCTGCAGTCGCTTTTGCGCTTCCTCGGTTTTGCCTAAGGTTTCAAGCAGCAGCGCGGTCTGGATGTCGGCGTTGACGCGCAGCGGACTATCATCGGCGATGCTGTCATAGACCTCGATCGCCTGCTCATATTGCTTCAGCCGCTCGAAAATGTCGGCGAGCGTGATGGTCGCAAGCCCGTTCTTTGACGAGAGGTAAAGCGAGAGCCGCAGATAAACGATTGCGGCGAGTTCATCGCCCTGACGGCCGCCCACGGCGCCGAGTCCATATAGAACCTCGGCTGCGCCTTGATCCGCAGTGCGGATCAGCGGTTCCAGCGGCTTGCCCGCGCGCAAGTCCGCGAGCGCCGCGGTCACGATGGGATGGCGCGGCAGAACCTGATCGAATGCCTCGTAGGCGCGAATCGCTTGATCGCGATGTCCGTGGCGGTCCTGGAACCGCGCGTAAGCGTCAACAAGGCGAAGCGTGCTCTTCTCGCCGTTATAGGCGGCCTGAAATCGCTTGGTCGCCTCAGCAGCATTGCCGGCGAGGTCGGCGATGAGCGCCGCGTGAAAATCGCGAAATGTGCCGAAACCCTCGTCTTTCAGTCTGTCGACCTGCGCGATTGCTCGTTTGTAATCGCCTGCACCGGCATAGGACCATGCGGTCAACAAGGTCGCAGTAATGTCGCGCTGCCGCCCGGCACCGCCTTTGGAAAGGCCGTTACGGGCGCCGGCATATTGGCGCTGCTTGATGGCGCGGATCCCAAGAGCGAGATGCGCAAGTCCGTTGTTCGGATCGCGTTGCAGCAGCCGGTCGGCCAAGCCGAAGGCATCGGGCATATTGCCGTTGGCGAGTGAAGCGACAAAAGCGCGCTCGATCAGCTCCGGATTGCGCGGGTCATAGCGCAGCGTCTCGCGGAAGAACGTAGCGGCGGCAAGTGTGTCGCGTTCCGCTCCGGCGATGAGCGCGGCGAGGTAATTGCCCGCGGGGCTGTCTCCCACCTCGAAGGGTGTGGCAATGGCAAGATTGTCGCGGGCGCGGGCGCTGGCAGACTGATCGAAGCCGAGACCGGTGAGAAGCAACGCGCCGGCTGCAGCGGCGGCAAATGGACGAGCGAGCGGATGGCCGAAGCCGATGCGGCGCGGAAGCTTGAGTGCAATCACGGGGAACAAATTCCAAAGGGCGAGGTGCCCGGCAGAGTGGCCAATAGACGAAGGAACATGGCCAATTTGCGCCATCCCGGCAAGGGTCGGCGGGGAGCAGAACTACGTCTGTCCGCGTTTCAGCGTATAGAAAATGTGATGGCCGATCACGTCCATCTTTTTCAGGTATCTCGCCCATCGCGGGCGGACATAATTTGCGTGGTAGTGCGTCGAAGCGCCGACATCGGCGAGATAAGTTCGGCCATCCATCACGTCGTCTGCGATGCGCCGTGCGGTCGCCCAAGAATCCTGATCGGCGATGCGCAGCGATTTGCCTTCGCAGGCGAAAGAGAATTGGCACGCGTGCCAGCGGTGGCGATTCTGATAGACGACGCCGCAAATGCTTGCCGGATAAAGCCCGCTTGATACGCGGTTGAGCACGACCTGGGCCACGGCGGCCTGACCCTCTTCCGGTTCGCTGCGGGCTTCGAAATAGATCGCCTCGGCGAGGCACTTCTTTTCGCGGCCAGCCTGCTCCTGACCAATGAGCGCGGCATAGTCCGGTCGACCGGTCGATCGCGGGATCTGAGTGGCGCCACTATTTTTCGCGATCATCCTAGCGCGCGGCGTGCCGGGAAGCGCGACGATCTCGACCGGAGTGCCGTCGGCGGGCGCCGGCGTCGCCGAGCCGAGCGCCACGGCGCGGGCAACACGCGGGGTTGCGCCTTGCATCAGGCGCTCGGCTATGGCCGCCGGGCGCACAGTCAAGGCGGAGCCGCCTTGGCCAGGCGAGGCATCGGCGCGGCTGCGCTGAGTCGTCGGGCTTTCGCCCTCCCCCCACGGCTCGAAACTTGCGACTGCTTCGGGACCTTGCGGTTCGCCATCTCCAGGTTCGAAAGTCGTCGCCGGCGAGCTCTCATCGTGCTGGAAGGCGAGAATGCCCGCCATATAGCTCGACAGTCCGTTTGGCCCCCGCAGTTTGGTGTCGAAGGTCGGCCTTAGCCTGACCTGGGGATCGCCCTTGTGCGCACGCTCGACCATGGGGAAATGGCGCGACTGGAATTTGAGATCGGCGCGCGGTGCGATTTCATCGGTGGATGCGCTGAAATCTTCCGGTACGCCCATCGCGAGCCGCGCCGCGCGCAAGAGCCCCCGGCCGGAGCCAAGCATCCCGATATCGCCGGTCAGGATATCGCCGCGCGGGACAAGATCGGTTGGCGGCAGCGCGGCCCGGGCGACGAGCGGGGCCACCGAGGCACCGCTGATGACGTCCTGGCCGGCATCGGCGGTCACGGAAACGACAAAGCCGATGCCGAGGCACCAAGGTGCAACGACGCCAACCGCCCAACCGATTCGCGATCGACCCATACGCGACCCGCGCACCTCTGAATGGGTGAGATGCACGCCGTGGCGTGCGAGCCACGCAAAAGCGCGCAATTCTCTTTAAAAAAGTTATCGCGCCTTAAGATTGCAGGTCGGTTACCGCCGAATTGTCCGCCGGCGTCCCGGAATGGAGCAAAGACCGCTCAAGCCGCATTTTGGTCGTTTTCGGGGCGGATGTCGCGCCTCCAGGGGCGATTTGGGCACTACGCCCGGCATTATCAGAGGCTCTATCATGAAAGTTCTGTCTGCTGCATTCGTGTCGACGGCCGCTTTTGCGGCAATGACCGCCTTTGCGGCCCCAGCGTCCGCGCAGGCTCGCGTCGGCTTCCTCCATTGCGCCGTTGCGCCCGGCGCGGGAATGGTCGTCACCTCCGCCCGCGCCCTCGACTGCACATTCACCCCGAGCGTACCCGGCCCTATGGAACGCTACGTCGGAACGATCACGCGATTCGGTCTCGATCTTGGCGTGACCGGTCCGGGCGACATCGATTGGGGCGTGCTTGCGCCGACGGCGGTCCTTGGGCCGGGCGCTCTTGCCGGCAGCTATGGCGGCGTCGGAGCAGTAGCAGCCGTGGGTGTTGGCGGCGGTGGCGCCCTACTAGTTGGCGGCAATGGCCTCACCACGAGCCTGCAGCCGCTCTCGGTGCATGGCCAGAGCGGCGCGAACATCGCGGGCGGCATCGAGGGGATCCAGCTCGCTTACGTCCCGCCGCCGCCGGGCCGCTACTATCGCGCTCACCGGGCACATCGGCATTATCACCGGCGCCATTACCGGCTCCGTCACGGCTAAGAGCCGGCATCCGGGCTGCAGCTATTTTCCCGGCTGCAGCCGCCGGTTCAGTTCGGCGGCGATCGCCCGCTCCCGCGCGAATGGACGGCCCTCGGCCTTGAGCCCGCGCGCGGCGGCGAGTCCGGCCGTACCGAATTTCGCGCGGATGCTTTCCTCAATCCACATTTGTTGCTGACGATCGCGCCGCGCCTCGAGCCGCCCGTCCGCGGCGAGATGGGCGCGGTGACGGGCGATCGCTTCGTTCAATTCTGCCAGCCCTTCGCCGCGCGCGGCTGACACCAGGACGACCGGCGGCGCCCATTCGCGCGCGTCCCGGCTGAACAGGGTCAGCGCGCCTTCGGCTTCGCTCCTGGCGCGGCTCGCCGCGGCGCCGAGATCGGCCTTCGTGACCGCCACCACGTCCGGCAGTTCCATCACGCCGGCTTTCATGAATTGCAGGCTGTCGCCTGACGCGGGCTGAATGCAGAGCACGACCGTGTCGGCAACGAAGACAATATCGGCTTCGGATTGACCGATGCCCACGGTCTCCACCAGCACGCGGTCATAGAACGCACGCAAGAGTGCGACGGCTGCGACTGTTTCGTCGGAGAGGCCGCCGAGTCGGTCGCGCGCCGCCATCGAGCGGATGAAGACATGCGGGTCTTCGGGATCGCTGACGATGCGCGCGCGGTCGCCAAGCAGCGCGCCGCCGCTCGTTCGCGATGATGGATCGACTGCGATCACCGCGACGCTGTCGCCGGCTGCGCGCCAATCGCGAAGCAGTGCGTTCGTCAGTGTCGATTTGCCGACGCCGGGCGGTCCGGTGAGGCCCGTGACATGCGCACGTGCCGAGACGACGGCGTCGTCAAGCAGCGCGGCAAGTTCTGCCGTTCCGCGCGCGGTCTCGATGAGTGCGAGTGCAGACGCGACGGCGCGCTTGCCGCCGGCGGAGATCGTGGCGAGCGAGGGGAGGCGTTTTTGCATCACGAGCAGCGAACTTCCCTCACTCCCCGACAAGATGCAGCACAAGCTCGCGCGTGTGCGGTGCGCGGCGATGCTCGAAGAGATAAATGCCCTGCCACGTGCCGAGCGCGAGTTCGCCGTTGACCACGGGAATGGCAAGATGCGTTTGCGTCAATGCAGTGCGGATATGCGCCGGCATGTCGTCAGGCCCTTCGGTATCGTGCTCGTAGGCCGCCGATTCCGGAACGATCCGCTCGAAATAAGCTTCGAGGTCGCGGCGCACGGAAGGATCGGCATTCTCCTGGATCAGCAGCGACGCGGACGTGTGCCGGCAGAAGATCGTCATCAATCCTGCTCGGCAGGGATGTCCGGCGAGGAAGGACCGCGCTTTCTCAGTGACGTCGGTCAGGCCTTTGCCCGACGTTTTGATCGCCACATGATCTTGCGCCTGCCACATGCAACGTCGCCTTTCCTGAACTTCAGCCGCACCTAGCATGCAATACACGCAGGGCTAGCCCCCTTGTGGCGGCCTGCTCAAACGGGCAAAAGCCGATCTATGGATCAGGAGCGCCTGTCCCGCCGTCTCATCTTCTTCATCAATGTCGGGCATGCGTTCGATCATTTCCTGCTGCTTGTCTATCCGACCGCGGTACTGGCCATCACGGCCGAGACGGGATTGCCCTATTCGGCGCTGATCGGCCTTTCGACAGGCGCTTTCGTGGCGTTCGGTCTGTTCTCGCTGCCGGTCGGCTGGCTTGCCGACAGGATCAGCCGGCGCAATCTGTTCGGCATTTATTTTGTCGGCTACGGCGCATCCGCCCTCGGGATCGCGACGGCGCACTCTGCGACAGCGTTCACGGTCTGGCTGCTTATCCTTGGTATTTTCTCCGCGATCTACCATCCGATCGGCACGGCGATGCTTGTCGCGCATGCGCGGCGGCTCGGGCACGATCTTGGCGTCAATGCGGTTTGGGGCAATCTCGGTGCTGCGTTTGCGTCTGGCGTAACCGCTTTTCTCGCGGCCAAAATCGGTTGGCAGGCGGCATTCCTCGTGCCGGGCATCATCTGCATCGCCTTCGGCATCGCGTTTCTCGTCCTCGTGCCTTCCGAGGGTGAGGCGCATGCGGCCGGCAAAAGCACTGGCGAGGTGACGCCGGTCGGGCGCCCGGTGCTGCTCTTTGCCGTTTATGCCGTCGCCATCGCTGCGGGCGGCATGACCTTCAACATCCTGACGATCGCAATGCCGAAGGTGATCGACGAACGCCTCGGCGCCGCGGTGCCGCTTTTCATGATCGGCTCCATCGCCACGGGAGTCTTCATCTTCGGCGCGCTGACGCAGCTCGTCATGGGGCGGCTGATCGATCGCTTTTCGCTGACGACGCTGTTCATGCTTCTGACACCATTTCAGCCGATCGGCCTTCTGCTTGCCGCGCTGACAACCGGCTGGCCGCTGCTTGTGGGCTTGGCGATGGCGCTCGGCGCGAGCTACGGCCAGGTCGTGCTCAATGACGCGATGATCGCGCGCTATGTACCGGGGCCGTCGCGCGTCAAGGCAGTGAGCATTCGCTATTTCATCGGCTTCGCCGCGAGCGGCTTTGCGGTTCCGTTGATTGCGCTGCTCTACGGGATGCACGGCTTCACCTTCGTGCTCGCCATCGCTGCGGCCTTCGGCGCGCTGATCGTCGCAAGCGCGGTCGGCTTCGCCTATGTCGTGGCGCTGCCGGCGACCCCACGTCCCGTCGCGGCGGAATAATTTCGTTCACTGCGCGCTACCGCTGGAGAAATCGTTCCCTCCTGCGTCGGCGGAACAGCGATTTCCTTTCATCGACAAGTCACGCGCTCCGACCTAGTGTTTCTGCCGATCGGTACATTGCGAGGAGACGTTTATGGCTCAGCCAGCCCTGAAAAAGGAGACACCCCCAGTCCACGCGCCCGGGCGCGGTCGCATCTATGATTCGATCACGGATACGATCGGGGATACGCCGCTCGTGCGGCTCGATCGCATTGCAAAAGAGCACAATGTCCGCGCCAATCTCCTGGCGAAGCTCGAATTCTTCAATCCGATCGCCAGCGTCAAGGACCGCATCGGCGTCAGCATGATCGACGCGATGGAAGCTTCGGGGAAGATCACGCCCGGCAAGACGACGCTGGTCGAACCGACGTCAGGCAATACCGGCATCGCGCTCGCTTTCGTCGCTGCGGCGCGCGGCTACAAGCTGATCCTGGTCATGCCCGAGACGATGTCGATCGAGCGCCGCAAGATGCTCGCGCTGCTTGGCGCCAGCATCGAACTGACGCCCGGCCCCGGCGGGATGAAGGCTGCCATCGCGAAAGCGCACGAGATCATCGCTTCGACGCCGAACGCGGTGATGCCGCAGCAATTCGAGAATCCGGCCAATCCGGAAATCCATCGCCGCACCACGGCTGAAGAAATCTGGAACGACACGCAAGGTGAAGTCGACGTGATCGTCTCCGGCGTGGGTACTGGCGGCACGATCACGGGCGCCGGTCAGGTGCTGAAGCCGCGTCGGCCGAGTCTGAAGATGATTGCTGTCGAGCCGAAGGAATCTCCGGTTCTGTCAGGAGGGCAACCAGGCCCGCACAAAATCCAGGGTCTCGGCGCTGGGTTCGTCCCGGCCATTCTCGACACATCCGTGATTGACGAAGTCATCCAGATCGACAGCCAAACATCGATGGAGACGGCGCGGCATGTTGCGCGAGTCGAAGGGATTCCGGTCGGAATTTCATCTGGAGCGGCGGTTGCAGGGGGCTTGCAAGTTGGCGCTCGTCCCGAGATGGCCGGCAAAAATATCGTGATCATCATTCCCTCATTCGCCGAGCGCTATCTGTCGACGGCCCTGTTTGAAGGGCTGTGAAATCTGGGGCGCAGTTCCTGTTGCACCGAAAAGGGCCGCCGCGTGCGGCCCTTTTCATTTGCGCCGCCCTCCGCTAGAGCGCATCCCTCCGGAGGCGATGAATGGCGTACGCGAATATCGAGGTCGAGACGCACGACAATGTCGGCCTTGTCAGGCTGAACCGGCCGAATGCGCTCAACGCGCTCAACGCCGCTCTCATCGATGAGCTCGGCGCCGCGCTCGATGCATTCGAGGGCGATAAGAAGATCGGCTGCATCGTCATCACCGGGTCCGCGAAAGCCTTTGCCGCCGGCGCCGACATCAAGGAGATGCAGACGAAAACCTACGCCGAAGCCTATCTCGACGATTTCATCCTCAGCTGGGAACGCGTCTCGCGGACGCGGAAGCCGATCGTTGCCGCGGTTGCAGGGTTCGCGCTCGGCGGCGGCTGCGAGATCGCGATGATGTGCGACGTCGTCATTGCGGCGGACAATGCGAAATTCGGCCAACCGGAGATCAAGCTCGGCGTCATGCCTGGCGTCGGCGGGACGCAGCGCCTGACGCGCTTCGTCGGCAAGGCAAAGGCCATGGATATGTGTCTCACCGGCCGCATGATGGATGCTTCAGAGGCGGAGCGTTCGGGACTTGTCGCGCGCATCGTGCCGGCGGATCAGCTGATCGATGAAGCAATGAAGACGGCGAAGACGATTGCTTCCATGTCGCGTCCGGTCGTGATGATGACCAAGGAGAGCGTCAACCGCGCCTACGAGACGACGCTCGCTGAGGGCATACGCTTCGAGCGGCGCGTCTTTCACTCGATGTTCGCTCTCGAAGATCAGAAAGAAGGCATGAAAGCCTTCGTCGAGAAGCGGCCGCCGAATTTCAAACACCGCTGAGGTTTCCGATGGCTTCTCGTCTTTCCGGCGTCATTGCCGCGATCGCCACGCCCATTGCGGCAGACCTTGCGCCTGACGTTCCGCGCTTCATCAAGCTCGCGCAGAATCTACTCGACAATGGCTGCGATGGGCTGAACGTGCTCGGCACGACGGGCGAAGCAACGTCGTTTTCCTTCGAGCAGCGCGCTTCCGTCATGCGCGCCGCGGCGGCGGAGCTCGATCGTCAGCGCCTGATGGTCGGCACCGGCGCGGCCTCGCTTGCCGAAGCCACGGCTCTCACCCGGCTTGCCGCCGAGCTCGGCTTCGCCGGCGCACTCGTCCTGCCGCCCTTCTATTATAAGGACATCGCTGCCCAGGGCGTGCTCGACTATTTCGCCGCGCTCGTTGCCGCGACGAAAGCGAGGCCGATCCCGATCTATCTCTATAATTTCCCGGCGCTCTCAGGCGTGCCCTACACGCGCGAGATCGTTGCGAGGCTTCTGGAGGCTTTCCCGGGCCGTATGGCCGGCCTGAAAGATTCCTCCGGCGACATGCCCTATGCGCGCGCACTCGCTAAGGCGCATCCGAACTTTGCCGTCTTCCCTTCGACTGAGGCGGTGCTGGGCGAAGCGCGCGGCGCCGGCTTCGCCGGCTGCATTTCCGCGACTGCCAATCTCAACTCCGATCTCTGCGCGCAAGCGTGGCGGAATGCAGACGCGCGAGCGCTCGAGCGCGCTGTCGCGATCCGCAAACTGTTCGACGGCAAGCCGCTTGTTGCCGGCGTGAAGGCCGGCCTTGGGCACATTCACCGCGACGAGCGCCTCGCGCGACCGATGCCGCCGCTCGTCATCTGGCCGGAAACGGAGCGGCAATGGCTTGCGGGCGCGATCGATGAAATCCGGGCGGCGGTACCGGCCTGAACCGCGAAGTTGACCCTCTGGCGTCACCCATCTATAAGCGCGCCTTCGCTGTCCGTGGGTCGCGCGTTTTGTGCATGCCCGGACGGAGATCAGCCGTTTTTGTAACGACCCGTTTCGCCTGATCAGGCCGCGGTCGCTTTGAGGAAAGTCCATGGCAAATACCAAGTCGGCCAAGAAAGCCGTTCGCAAGATCGAGCGCCGCACGGCAGTGAACCGCTCGCGCCGCAGCCAGATGCGCACCTATGTCCGCAAGTTCGACGAGGCGCTGGCTTCGGGTGACGCCGCGGCTGCCACGTCGGCTTTACAAGAAGCCGCGCCCCTCGTAATGCGCGCTGCGCAGAAGGGTATCCTTCACAAGAACACTGCATCCCGGAAAGTGTCGCGAATGACGAAGCAGCTGAAGGGGCTCGCCAAGTAGCACTTTGCGCCGGACACATCAGCCCGATGGACGAACCCGGCGCGAGCCGGGTTTTTTGTTTTTTGAGGCTCTGCCACGCCCAAACATTTTTTGCAGGCGGGAATCGTTGGTTAAGAAATTCCTAACTGAGACAGAGCTTTACCCATAAAGCCTTCTTGCGGCGTTTGAGCGGTCCACTTGACTCGCAGATATTCGCGAAATGTTCCGGACATGACGCCGCTGCCGAAATCTTCATCGCACTTGAAGGAGCAGGCGTTGAATCAGTGACTTGCACGCGTCAACGTGACTCATGCAGTGCTCGAATGTGCGTTCGACGCACAAGGCGTGTGACGGAGACATGACAATTGTTGCAAGCGTCGGCGCCCGCGTTTACGGTTTTCTGGAAGCCGGGGGTTGTTCACTTCGCACGTGAAAAAAGACGGAGGCGCTGGGAAGCGGTGGGTTTGCGTTGCGCGCAAATCTGCTCGGCCAGCTAATATCCGCCCTTCCAGCATGCGAGGATTGCCTGACACCGCAAGGTGTCGCGGGAATGTGCGTCTCGTTCCGTTCGGGTTCGTCTGAAATTCTTAATCGGGCAATACGACTGCGGCATCGCTGCCGCAGAGGGGGAGACTATGAGAGGCCAAGAGACCGCCAATAAGTATAAGCACGCGGCGTTTGGGTTCCCCGGAAGACAGGTGCGGGTTCGCGCTGAAACTGTCGCCGACAATGAAGTTGTGTACCGATTTGCGAGTGCTGATTTTCCGATAAGTTGCCATGAGTTCGAGTGGGTTTTGAAGCTCGGGCCGCCGCTTGGCTGATTGCCCGCGCCTGTAGGCGTACCAACAAAATAAGCAACCATTCTTGACCTGAAGCGAACGATTGCGCGCGCGTCGCCGTCGCAGGGTCGATTTGCGCCCATGGTGATGATAATGATAACGCAGTCACATTCCGCACATTCGCAGTCACGTTCCGATGAAGAGCCCGCCGGTGCGACGGCAGAGGAAGCTTGGGCTCGCGCCTGCCGGCGCCTGCGCGCCGAGCTCGGCGAAGCCGTCTACAGTTCCTGGCTGGCGCGCCTGGAGCTTATTCGCGTCGAAAATGCAGTCGCGCACGTGTCGGTGCCGACGAAGTTTCTGAAGAGCTGGATACAGTCGCACTACACCGACAAGATCCGCGCCGTATTATCGAGTGAATTCGGCAAGGTCGACAAACTGAATGTCGAGGTTCGTTCAAGCACGAAGCTCCGCGTGCCGTTGCGCGACCCAGCCCTGGAACGCAAGCAATTGCCTGGCGCGCATGCCGCGCCGCCGTCGGCCGGGACTTCGAGCGGAGCAAGTACCTCGCACGATAGCGAGGAACGCCGCGAATATGCATCCGGGTCTGTCGAAACGGGCGGCCTTTCCGGCTCACCGCTCGATAAGCGCTTTACCTTTGCGAGTTTCCTGGTCGGCAGTTCCAACCAGCTCGCCCATGCGGCGGCAATGCGCACCGCGCGTACGAAGCCCGGCGATCCGATCCTGTTTAACCCGCTCTATATTCACGCGTCGGTCGGCCTCGGTAAAACACATCTCCTGCAGGCAATTGCACACGAAGCCGGCGCCAATGCGCGGCGCGTGATTTATCTGACGGCGGAAAAGTTCATGTACGGCTTCGTCGCAGCGCTCAAGGCGCAAACGGCGATCGCCTTCAAGGAGAAACTCCGGGGCATCGACGTTCTCGTCATCGACGACGTGCAGTTTCTGCAGGGCAAATCGATCCAGCAGGA
>JAFAVH010000329.1 GCA_019242655.1 Methylobacteriaceae bacterium | reverse complement strand
AATGAGCGTGGCGTGATGACGGGTATGCAGCGGGATCAGGGTGTCGGAGCCTCTGTGCTCCGGGTTGAGGACCACCGCTTCCTGAACGGGGGCGGCGAGTACCTAGGCGACCTTCAATTTCCCAACATGCTGGAAGCGGCGTTCCTTCGTTCTCCCGTGGCGCACGGGCGGATCATCTCCTTTGAAGTTCCGACGGAATTCGTGGGTCAGGTGTTCCGGCTCGCCGATCTTCCCTCCGTCAGGCCCATCGTCGCCGATAGCGCGGCCAGCGGCTTCAAACATTCCGAATATCCGCCGATGGCGACGGACAAGGTTCGCTTCGTTGGCGAGATTATCGCCGTTTGCCTTGCCCCAACGCGGGCCGAAGCCGAGGACATCGCTCAGTCCTGCACGATTGAATTCGAGGAACTTCCGCCCGTCTGGGACATCGATGTAGCCCGTGCGGGCAACGCGCCGCCGATTCATGAGGGCTGGAGCGACAATCTCTTCGTCGAGACCCGCATCATGACGGGCGATCTTGATGCCGTGAAGGCGAATGCGCCGGTGGTGGTGAGGCGGCAACTGCGCATGGGCCGGCATGCAGGTGTGCCGATGGAGGGGCGCGGCGTTCTCGCGCTGTATGACCGACGTCTCGACGAGCTTGTCATGTACAGTTCGACGCAGTTCCCGCACGTCGTCCGCACCATTCTTGCGCAATCGCTCGGCATCGCCGAAAGCCGATTGCGTGTCGTAGCTCCGGATGTCGGTGGCGGCTTCGGCGTGAAGAACAATTTCAATCCCGAAGAGCTGGCTATTGCAGCGTTGTCGATGAAGCTCGGCCGGCCCGTAAAATGGGTGGAAGACCGCCGCGAGCATCTCATCGCCTCGCCCCATGCGCGAGAGCATCGCTACGATCTTGTCGCCTATGCCGACGAACGCGGTCGTCTTCTCGGGCTCGAAGCCGAGGTCGTTGTCGACGCCGGAGCTTATTCGGTGTGGCCGTGGACTGCCTCCATGGAGGCCGGAATGGCGGCCGGCATCCTTACGGGGCCTTACGACATCGCCGTCTATCACGGACGCGCGATCACGGTCTGTACGAACAAGTCGCCGCTTGGACCCTATCGCGGCGTTGGCCGTTCCGGTGGCTGTTTCGCGATCGAAACGCTGATCGATGCGGTGGCCGAGCGAGTGGGCCGGCGACCGGAGGATGTGCGGATCGACAACATGGTTTCGCCAAGTGCGATGCCGTACCGGTCCGCTACCGGGAAGCTTTACGACAGCGGCGACTATCCCGAATGCGCCCGCCGCGCCGTGGCGGCTATCGGTGCCGAAGGAGTTCGCGCGCGTCAGGGCAGCGGGGAGCCCGACGGCCGGCTGATCGGCTTGGGAATCGCGAGCTATACCGAGCAATCCGCACACGGCACGGCGGAATGGGTCGCACGCGGACTGCCGGTCGTGTTCGGCTACGAACCCGCGCTCGCCCGCTTCACGCCCGACGGCAAGCTGATCCTGCTTGTCGGCATCCAGAATCACGGCCAGGGGCTGGAGACGACGCTCGCGCAGGTCGCGCATCAGGAACTCGGCATTCCCGTTTCCGACGTTATCGTGCGTCACGGCGACAGTTCGCTGTCACCCTACGGAATGGGAACGTTCGCCTCGCGCAGCATGACGATGGCGGGAGGCGCGGTATCGCGCGCCTGCAGCATTCTTGCCGAGAAGATCAAGCGCATCGGCGCTGGCCTCCTGCAAGCTCCAATCAACGAAGTTGCGCTAGCCGACGGCTTCGTCACCTTCGGCATGCAATCCGTCAGTCTCGCGACAATTTGCGATGCGGCGTTCCTCCATCCGGAGCGTCTGCCGACAGGCGAGGAACCGTCCCTCGAAGCAACCGCCGTCTACGAGCCCGGACGCAGCACGGGTGCGTTCTCTTACGCGACGCATGCCTGCACGATTGCAGTCGACCCGGGTACGGGTGTCGTCGAGATCCTCGATTACGTCGTCTGCCACGATTGCGGCACGATGGTAAATCCGCTGCTCGTCGAGGCGCAAGTTGTCGGCGGCGTCGCGCAGGGCCTCGGGACGGCTCTCTATGAAGAGATCCCTTACGATGCGAATGGGCAGCCGCTCGCATCGACGTTCCTCGATTACGTTCTGCCCGGTTTCACCGAGGTTCCCGACGTGCGTGTGCTGCACATGGAGACGCCTTCGCCGCATACGCGGTTCGGCGTGAAGGGCATGGGCGAGGGTGGAGCGATAGCTCCCCCCGCTGCGGTCATCAATGCGATCAACGATGCGCTGCGCAAGACGGGGGCGCGGCTCGACACGACTCCGGCGACGCACGAGCGCGTCTTGGAAGCGATCGTCGCCGCACAGGAGAAGGTGCATTGAAGCCCGCGCCTTTCACTTATGAGGCGGCTGCCAGCGTCCGTGACGCAGTCGAGCGGTTGTCGTCCAGTGCGTCGCCGAGGATACTCGCGGGCGGGCAGTCGCTTGTGCCGATGCTCAACCTGCGCCTCGCGCCGGCCGATGCTCTCCTCGATATTTCCCGCATTCCCGAGCTGCGTGCAGTGGAGGAGCGGCCCGATGCCATTCGCTATGGTGCGTTGATCACCCACACAGCTTTCGAAGATGGCGCAGTGCCCGATGGTTCGAATGGGCTGATGCGCCATGCGGCAGCCAACATCGCCTACCGCGCCGTGCGCACGCGGGGAACGATCGGCGGCGCGATCGCACTTGCCGATCCTGCGGCGGACTGGATCACCGTGACGATTGCGCTTGAAGCGATGCTGCATTTGACGTCGGCGACAGAGAAGCGCCGGATTTCTGTGCAGGATTTCGTACGCGGCCCATATTTCACGGCGCTCGGCGACGATGAGCTGATCGAAGCGATCGAGGTGCCGAAGCGGCCAGACACGGAGCGATGGGGCTATAGCAAGGTTGTCGTAAAGACCGGCGAATACGCGGAGTCGATGACAATCGCCCTGCTCGACAAAGCGCGCAAGTTCAGTCGCGTCGTGCTTGGGGCGACGGACGGTGCGCCGATCGTCATGGCCGAAGCTGCGGCGGCTCTCCTCGGCGGCGCGGATGAGGACGCAAAAAAAGCGGCGATCAGCTCCGATTTGATGCGCAGCAAACACGATTTCAGCGCGGCCAAGCGCATCCTGCATACGACGACCGTGCTGCGCGCGATGAAGCAGTCGAGCGCAGCATGAAGACCAAAGTCTCCCTGACCGTGAACGGTCGCGAGGTGACCGCGGAGGTCGAACCGCGCACCCATCTCGGCGATTTCCTGCGCGAGCATCTTCGCCTCACCGCAACGCATCTCGGATGCGAGCATGGCGTTTGCGGTGCTTGCACCGTGCTCATCAACGACGCGCCCGCCCGCGCCTGTATCGCATTGACCGTCGCCTTGGAGGGCGCCGATGTCAAAACCCTCGAAGGTATGGGCGACGATGGGCGGATGAAGGTGCTGAAGACCGCCTTTCACGAGCAACACGGGCTTCAATGCGGGTTCTGTACGCCCGGCATG
>JAFAVH010000233.1 GCA_019242655.1 Methylobacteriaceae bacterium | reverse complement strand
GCTTCGGCTCGCGTCGGACGCGGCTGCGGCTGTTGCGCTATCCAATCATCAAGAGCGGCGAGCAACTCGGGAGAGGCGTGGGTGACGAGCCTTTGCCCTGGAGGCGGCGTGTAGGCCTTCAGCTTTCGACGACTCATTACGCCGAGTCGATGCGCGGTGAGGGAGCCCTGCCTTCGGCAAGAACCTCGGCGACTTCCGCGTTGAATGCTGCGCGCGCCTGCTCCTCCGTGCCGCTCGTCTCATAGACGGGCCCCACCAATCTACGAGGTGATTGTACGACGAACTTTCTCCGGACCACGCCGTTACGGTCGGTTTTGCGGTGTTCGACTAGCGTTACGCCCACCTGCTCAGCGATTTTTCGCGTCTCGCTCATGTCTTGGAATAGAGAGGTCTGCCTGCGGTTTGTCCTTCACTTTTGTTGGACGCGTGACGGCAAATGCAATGCACGCAAAAGCCTCTCGCTCTCGCTCAGAAGACGGTGCGATTCTTCGATCGCCCGCGCGGAGCGACGCTTAGTTTCGGCGACCGCTTCTTTGCTCGTCCAGACCTTTGCCTGCCGCCAATACTGCTCGCGAGGCCTCGCCATTCACATAAGTTAACCCCGACAGACTCAGTGCGTAAAGATGCAAGGCCATCCGGAGGAACCCGGTTTCTAAAAATTTCTCACCCCCAGAATTTTTTGAGGCCAAAGCTGTGCGTGCGATCCAGGAGCGGGCGCCGCCGACCCCATTTTTGCCCCCCGCCCGCCCCGACCGGCCCAGCTCCAAGGAGGGGGCGGGGAGGGGGTGGTTGTCGATTAGACCCTGCCGCTGGTGAGACGCTCGGCGATTACAAACCCCTCGCGCTCGGCCCGCTCTCGCTCTTCGAATGTCACGTCATCGTCGAACCGATGCGGATAGGAGCGCTGCCCGACAGGTCCGCGAGAGTTCAGCCGATCGCAATACGAGATTGCCTCTTCCTGCGTACCGAAGCCGTATTCAACTCGGCTCCCGCCGCGAATGGCGAACCACTGCTTTTCAAACGACATCGCGCGTTCTGCTTACCAGATGCTTACCGACACGAGCGGGAGGAATGGAAGGGCGAGCGATCCGGTCTCTAAGCTCTTGTATTCGCTGGCAGGAGTGGAGGGACTCGAACCCCCAACCCCCGGTTTTGGAGACCGGTGCTCTAACCAAATTGAGCTACACTCCTGCGGAGCCGTTGCCGGCGCCGCTTCTTAGCCTGCGCATTCCGGCCGAACAAGGGCGGCTCAGGCGGGTTCGACCCAGACTGCCGTGCCGTAGGCCAGAACCTCGGTAATCCCGTCGGTGATCTCGTTGGCGTCGTAACGCATGCCGATAATGGCGTTGGCGCCGCCTTGGGCTGCATGTTCGCACATATGATCGAACGCTTCCTGGCGCGCCGTTTCCGCGAGATTCACGTAGATCGACAGCTTGCCGCCAAACACGGATTGCACCGCGCCGGCGAAATTACCGAGCACGCTGCGCGAACGCACGGTGATACCGCGCACGAGGCCGAGATGCCTGACGACGCGATAATTGGCGATGTCGTTGGTGGTGGAGACGATCATGCGGAAATCCTCATTCGCGCCGAGTCGAGCCGATTGTGTCCGGCGCGAGACACGAACGCAATCGCCACCAAGGCAATCCGATCACGTCGCCGACGTTTCGTGCAAACGCCTGTTCTGGTCGCGATGAAGCGTGCACGCGACCATGAACGTATGCGATTCCTCTTCGAGTGCCGCCAGTTTCGCAATAAGGGCATCCATTGCCGGCGGCAAATCATATTGCGGGGGAAAGGATTGTCTGACCGCCTCGCGTATTACGACTGTCGGAGAACACGTACGGCGCGATGAATGCATATGATTGCCCCAACCCCGAAACTCGTAGTTTAGGCATGAATCTTGTCCGAGGCTTGCAGGCTGCGCCTAATCCAGGTCTTTCACACCACGAGCGGCGTGGAAACTCCGTCCATCGTGATCGTCACCCCGGACACGTAACTCGCTTGCGACGAAGCGAGGAAACAAACCACGCGGGCAATCTCTTGCGGTTCCGCCATCCGGCCAAGCGGGATACGCGCGAGCGCGCGCTTAAGCGACTCCTCCGGCGATGTTCCTGACAGGCGTGCATCTGCACGTAAGCCTTCGGCGACGCGGTCGGTGTTCGTCAGCCCAGGATTGATACCGACCACACGAATCCCGCGGCTCGCGTAGGCGCTGGCAAGGCCGGCCGTCGCCAGCATCAGCGCGGCATTCGCGGCACCGCCGGCAATATGCGTTGGCGAGGCGACCTTGCCGCCATTGCCGATCACGTTCACGATGATGCCGTTGCGGCGTGCGGCCATGCGTTTGATCAAGGGATCAATCACATGAATATAAGTAAAGAACTTAGCATCCATTGCAGCGCGCCAGCCCGCGGGTTCGAGATCGTCCGGGGGCGTGCGTTGCGCCGCGCCGGCCGAATTGACGAGAATGTCGATCGGCCCGATTTCACCCTCGACCGCGTCGATCATGTGCGCCGCTTGTGTAGGCGAGGTGAGATCGGCGGCCTGTGCGAAGCATCCTTTGATGCGCTTCGCCGCCGCATCCAGATTTGCCTTATTACGGGACGTAATGGCGACGCGGCAACCTTCGCGCGCGAGCAGTTCGGCGCAGGCGAGGCCGATCCCTTTGCTGCCGCCGGTGATGAGAGCGATCTTTCTGGAGAGGCCGAGGTCCATGAGCGCTCCTCTCGCTTGAGTCTTGACTCTAATCGATTAGAGCCTTGATGACATGGATCACTTCTTGCTGCTCGCACTCGGCGGGCTCCTTGCCGGTGCGATGAATGCGCTTGCCGGCGGCGGCAGCTTCGTCTCGTTGCCGGCAATGATCGCCGCGGGCGTGCCCTCGGTTCAAGCGAACGCGTCAGGGACGGTCGCATTGTTTCCCGGGCAGGTCAGCAGCGCCTGGAGCTATTGGGACGGGATGCGGCCGGTCTGCAAAGTGCCGCGGCAACATCTCATCGCCGTCAGCGTTGTCGGCGGCCTTATCGGCAGCTTGTTGCTGTTATGGACGCCGTCGCGCGCTTTCGATTTCATACTGCCATGGCTGATGTTGGTCGCAACGCTTGCCCTCGCTTTCGGCCGGCAGATCGGACTCGTTCTCCAGCGTTACGTCCTCATCGGCCCGCGTGTGATGCTTATCGGACAATTCGTGCTCGGCATCTATGGCGGCTATTACGGCGGCGCGATCGGCTTGATGATGCTGGCGCTGTGGGCGCTCGTCGGCGAGCATGATATCAAGAGCCTCAATCCGCCGCGGATCATGCTCGCGAGCGCATCCAATGTCGCGGCGGTCGCAACTTTCATAATCGCCGGAGCGGTGCGCTGGCCGCAAACGCTAATCATGCTCGTTGGCGGCGTGATCGGCGGCTATGGCGGTGCACGGCTCGGGCGCGTGCTGCCCGGGCCAGTGATCCGCGCGCTGACGATCGCCGCTGCGACGGCGATCACGATCGCCTTTTTTATCCGGGCGTATCGGTGAGCGAGGCGCCAATCAAATCCAGCGCCTCGCGAGAAGCAAGCGCTGATCAGTGCGCTGCGGCGGCGCTCTTCACAAAGGCAGGAAATTTCATCTTCCCCGAGGCGAGGTTAGCCGGCCAGACCGTTACCTGCTGTTCGTTTTGCCACTGAAAGATCAGCCCAGTCACGAGCCCCGGCCCATATTTGATGCCGTGGGTGAACTGATCGTTGCGCCCATAGAATTGGATGCGGCCGATCGTGCCTTCCCAATCCGTCTTCTCCATCGCCTCGACGATCTTGTCCGGGTCTGTCGAGCCGGCGCGCTTGATGGCGTCAGCAAACATGTAGACGTCGTCATAGGCCGTGTAACCGGTGTAAGCTGGCAGATTGCCGAAGCGCTGCTTGAACGCTTGCGCGAACGGAATCGTCTTCGATGTGACCGCAACATCGGGCGCGGCGAAGGCGAGCGACGGTATGCCATCGGCCGCGCCGTTCGTATCCTTCCAGAATGTTGGGCTGATCGCCTGCGCGCTGATGCCAAACATCGCGATCGGCACTTGCTGCGTCTTCCATTGCACGGTCGGCTGCACGCCGACATGCGAGATGCCTGTCACGATCACGTCGGGATTGACACCTTCGAGCTTGTTGAAGATCGGCGTGAAGTCCGTCGTGTCGGGCGAGAAGCGGATATGGTCGAGAACCTTCAACCCGACCTGCGGCAGACATTCCTCGTAGCCGACGTCGAGCGGTTTCGTCCACGCCGCGTCCTCGCTCATGATGACGGCGGATTTCAGTTTCAATCCGCCAACGACGATGTCCTTCGCCGCATCGCAGACGGCACGCGCCTGCGCAGCAGACGTCATATAGCCGTGGAACGTATATTTGTTCTTCTCGTAGTCGTCATGAATCGCCCTGGTGATCTCGTTCGAGGCGGCGCCCGGCGTGATCAGCGGTATTTTCAACCGCGCCGCCCAGGGCTCGAGTGCGAGCACAACCTCGCTAATATAGCTCGCGATGACCGCGTGAACCTTGTCCTGGCTGGCGGCGCGCTGAAACGCGCGTACGGCGTCGGCGGAAGAGCTTTTGTCGTCGTAGACGAAGATTTCGATCTTGCGGCCATCGACACCGCCCTTGGCGTTGATCTCGTCCGCAGCGATCTGCGCGCCGCCAGGCGTCGCGGCGCCGGCGATCGCTTGCACCTCGGCGATGACACCGATGCGGATCGGCTCCGGCGTCTGCGCCAATGCGCTCGGCGCAAGCAATGCCGCGCAAGCGATCGTAGCTGCACAGGCGGATGCCTGGCCCAGGCGGCCCAGGCGGGAAGATCGAGGCTCTTGCATTGGGTTCCTCCGTGGACCGTCGTTCTGATTGTTGGTCGGCGGGGAGCCTAAACCGGGATCGGTCGCGCGCAAAGGGGCCGGCGAAGCGTCACTGGCGCTGGCCGAATCGTCGCGTGACGCGCATCCTGTTTACGTGGAGACGAACCTTTATCTTCCGGTGAAGCGCTTCCTCGAAGGGCTCGGCTTTGCGGTGAAAGGCGAGATCGGCGGCTGCGATATCGTCGCGCTCAGCCGCGATGCAGTTCCGATCGTTGTCATCGCCGAGCTGAAACTCGTCTTCAATCTCGAGCTCGTCCTGCAGGGCATAGATCGTGCCGGAAAATGCGACGAGGTCTGGCTTGCGGTGCAATCAACAGCGAATGGACGCGGCCGCGAGCGCGATCGCCGGGTTCACAAACTTTGCCGCCGTTTGGGGTTCGGCCTGCTTGCGGTTAGTCCGCGCGGCCATGTCGAGGTTGTCGTCAGCCCCGATGCGGCGATGCCGCGGCGCGATCAGCGCCGGCGTTCGCGCCTCGTCGACGAGCATCGCAAGCGCCAGGGCGATCCGACGATGGGCGGCGGCTCGCGCCAGCCGATCATGACGGCTTACAGACAACAGGCGCTCGCTTGCGCGTCGGTTCTCGCGGACGGATCGCAGCGTGTGCGCGACCTCAGGCAATCCGTGCCGGACGCGCCGAAAATCCTGCAAGGCAATGTGTACGGGTGGTTCGTGCGCGAGCAGCGCGGCATCTACGCATTGACTGAAGCAGGGCGAGCTGCGCTGGCGAGGTGGCCGAGTTCCGTCCCGATCTGACTGTCAACTTCAAAGCTCGACATGCAACGCGCGTTCAAGGACGATCCTCAAAAGCCGGGCCGGCGGATTTGGCGCCGCGGTCGCGCCGCCGCGATTGGCTCCGAGTGCGCGGCGATTCTCATGGCTGTGCTCACGGCCGCCTACCTCATTGCCGGAATTTACGGCCTTTTCAGAGGCGCGCCGGCCTGGTTCGTCTTGCTTCAATGTTGCTTGAGCGTCTTTGGCGTTGCTCTGACCCGCTACGTTTGGCGCGACATGCGCGGCAAGAAGGGCGGCGCCGACGTCACCGGGCTAGGGCTTCGGTTACGAAAGCACGGACGTGGGTGCTCGTATATCGACCTGTCGGCTCCGGACGCAGCTCGAATTCGAAGTGGCTGAAACTAGCCTCGTACTCTCACGTGCCGTCGGTCGCGGAAGCACGCAGGCTGGCGCGCATTGCGCTGGGACGCATCGCTGCGGGCGCAGATCCGGCCGCTGAACGGGCCGAACAGAAGCGGCGCTCTCAGGCGCGCGTTGCCGAGCTCCTCGACGCTTATGAACGCGATCTCGGGCAACGAAAATACGTCAACCGCAAAATCGTGATGAACAGCCTGCGATCGCGTCTGAGGAAATACCTCACGCGCGACATTCGCGACCTGAGCGGAGCGGAACTGGCACGAATCATCGAAGGGCTGAAAAGCGCGGGTAAGCCCGGTGCCGCCGAAGATTTCCGGTCCCGCTGCCGCGCCTTCCTGACCTACTGCGTCACGAAAGCTAAGGTCCTCCCGATCAGTCCGCTTGCCGGCTATCGGAAGGAGCGCGCGACCCGCGCCGATCGGCTCCAAGCGGGCCAGCGCGGTCGCTCGCTGCCAGATATCGAGCTGGCTCGCTTATGGGCCGCTGCTGACCCAGCCGTTACTTTCGGTCGCGCCGTGCGCTTCCTCATCCTGACGGGCTGCAGACGCGGCGAGGCGGCCCTTTTGACCTGGCCGATGATCAGCCCGGAAGAGAAACTCATTCGGTTCCCGGCCGAGTCGTTGAAGCAGGGCAGGGACCACGTCATGCCGATCGCACCGGCACTTGAGGACGTGCTGGACGCCTGCAATGTCGACGCCCGCTCGGACCTTGTCTTCGCGTCGCCGAAGACTGGCGGCCGAATCAGCGCCCGCGGAAAATTGGAAGCGATTTACAATCGGGATGACGCCGTCGCGCAGCTACGAAAGGCATTCGAGCTCTGGGCCGATCACGTTTCGCGAATCGTGCTTTCGAAGCCTAGCAAGGCGGCGGCCGAATGAGCGCAACGGAACAAAGCAACAAGGCTTTATTAGCGCGGATTGCTGTTCTTTGCGGAGAAGATCCCGACGAGGTAATAAACGCTCCCAACGACTCAAATGCACTAAGTGCGCTTGTGCGAAAGCTGCTTGGCGTAAAGCAAAGACCTGTAGGACGACCTCCAGATGAGCAAAAGATTTGGGAAAACTATTTTGCAATTGAAAATCTGCTCGCACAAGGGATGAGCTTGCAGAAAGCGTATAAAACACTAGCGGATCATCGCAAAGTGCCCGTTTCCGGAATACAAAAGAAATACGAGCGGCTTAAAAGAGACGGGAAGGCCGAGCTTAAACAGATCAAGTTAGTGGACTTGTTCGGAAACCGCGACGACTTGCCTCCCACATTAAAGCGGCTACTCGGTACGAAAGGATTTATCTTGCGGACAAAATAGGCGGTAATTCTGTCCGTAGATTTGTATGACGAAGTCAGGTTTAGTCTGTCAGGTTTTGCGGCAGACAGGACCAACAATGTCAAACACGACTTCAAACGAACAAGCCGGCGCGATGCGCCAACGCATTCACCAGCCGAAACCGATCCCTGACATCGATGATCTGCCCGACGAGGCGCTGATCACTCGAAGGCAGCTCAGCGTGCTTAGCGGGTATGCGATTACGACATTGAAAATCTGGGCGCGAGCCGGCCGGGGTCCGAACATAACTGTCGTGGAAGGTCGGCCGCGTTACAAAGCCATTGACGTCCGCAACTGGATAAACGCCGCGGCCTGAGTCGGCAGACGGGCCGAGCTTTCAGAATGCAGTCGTGACCTATTTCAAGAAGAAAACTCCGGGCTGGCCGCGATATTATCCGCCGCGCCGCCGTTCGCCCAACCTCGCGTCGTTGTCATCGGACACTTTGCTGAGCGCTGGCGAGGTTTGTCGACTGTCCGGGCTGACCGTTAGCACGCTGAAAACATACCGGCGTCAGAACACCCGATGGCGTAGCCGGCTATCGGGCTGCAGACGTTCGCGAATGGCTTTTTCGACGGAGTGGGGTCAAATGACATGACGCCAAAAACTTCGAAGGCCGCTCGCGCTCACGACGCGAGGGCCCTCGGGATTGTTCATCGCTTGGCGGCTGATGACACCCGAGTTACTAGCGCCCTAATCGAGATTTTTCAAGCGTCGCTCCTCCGAAACCCGGATGAGCGGCCATGAACGCGCCCGTCGTCCTTCCGCGGACCACCGTCAGCCGCGCAATCAAGCAAGCGCCGCTGCACCTGCGT